>NZ_JACRSE010000005.1:0-300000 GCF_014281055.1 Fluviispira vulneris
TAATTACTTACTCCATAACTTACGTTATGAAGATTTTTTTTCTTTTGACGGCTCGTCTTTTATCTCGAGCCCCGAAGCTTCCCTCTCTCTCGACTTGCGTCGATTGAGTCAAAGCCTCTAAGGACCCGCACTCTGTTTCTGCTCTCTTCTCTTGTCAAATAACTTTACCAGTTATGCTGGGTTGTTAGACTGATTTCTCAGTTTTGCTTCCCGCTGGTAAGGGATGTAGCTACAGAAACCATGATCACTTGTCAAACTTTTCTGAAAAGTTTTTTTAAATAAAATATTATTTTGTATTTTCAAATACTTAAAACTGCCTCATTGCGAAGCTTTGAAAAAAGCGAATCTCGTTATATCCTCCCCACTGGTCTTGAATGTGTTAATTTATAAGGACTTTTTATGTATATTGGTTTGATTGGAGCGACTGGTCGACTTGGAACACTCACTGCAGAGATACTCGATCAAGAAAAAGCTTCCTATGTTAAGATTTCCCGAAATATGTTGGCAACCGTTGAAAATTTCAGATCTTTATTGTCTGATCTTCCTACTGATATGCTCTTACTCGACCTGAGCCTTCCTGCTGGAACATTAAATTTATGTAATATAATTAATATTTTAGACACAAAGTCTCTTGAAAAGTTGTGTGCGCTCGTAATTGGAACAACGGGGCACAACGTCATAGAGAAAGAAGCTATTCAAAAGTGCTCTACAAAGCTTCCTATTTGCATGGTCTCAAATTTCTCAAAGGGAATATTCTTATTTGAGCAGCTCTTAAAAGCAAAAACCACATCAGGCCTTAATGTAAGCGAACTTGCTCGAAGACTTGGCTTCGATCTCTCAATTCATGAGATTCATCATACACAAAAGAAAGATGCTCCCAGTGGAACAGCTATAACCTTAGCAGATGCCTCATCTGTGAATCATGAAAGAATATCTTCTTCGCGGGTTGGAAAAGTCGTCGGTGAACATAGTCTTATATTAAGCCACAATAGTGAAAGTTTGCAAATTACGCACACAGCTCATTCACGAAGACTCTTTGCAGAGGGAGCTATTGAACTTTGTAAAAATATATATAAAAATCGACCCAAGCCAGGTCTATTGCGCACAGAAGATTTTTTTATTTAATTGACTTGAACTTTAGAAGTCATTGCATAAAAATTTAAGCTAAACTATATCTTCGCTGGGATTATCCCAAATGACTAGATACAACAAATGCTGTCTTTTAATAAAGCAATTTGTAAATCTTACACTCTCACTCAATTAAGTTGTGGTTGGTATATGGAAACATTAGTACTCATATTTAGAATTTTATTCATCGTTATTGCATCTCTTACAAGTATAATTTATATCCTATTACAGCTCTATCAAAAATTACCAAAAGTTAAATTCGAATTAGCCATAGCAGATTACATTGTTTATTCGATAGTAAGTGTTATTTTTGGTTTTGGTACCGACTCTTATTTTGGACTTTTGGCCTTTATTCCTTTATTAATTGCAAAAATTGCTGCAAAGAGTTTGATTGTGCCAAATAGAATCAGTGGTTCTGGTTTATGGATTGAACTTGATTGGAAAAAACTAACTCCAAAAGGTTTTGATCGCAATGTTTCCAAACAAATACTCGATGAAATAAATAAAATGCTAAGTAGCACTCCTAATGATACACATTTTATTATTCCACGCATTTATGCACGAGTTGCTATAGCTTTTATGATGCGTAAAATGAAAAAAGATAATCAAAAATTGCCTGCAGGGTTAACGGCTCAACAAAAAGATATGGGCATGAATCAGTTTACAACATTAGCACAAAGCATATTATCCCTTGAAGTGGGGAAGAGCGAAAAGAAAGATCTTCATATTGGTATACTTAGGATCACTCGACTCTAATTAGGATATATCTGGCAAATCAAAAAACCATTTCTCTTGCCCCTCTTCTTTCTCAAATCCAGCAATCAAAACTGAAGGAATAACGTCATTTTCAGATGAAATTGAAAGTATTTTTTCAAATTCAGCGTATTTATTTGCTGGTATATGGTTTTTAATCCACCCAAGCAAAGCATTAACAGATGTGCCAATAAGTATAATAGGTGGATTTATTTCATTGTTTAGAAGGTTGCTCAGATCCATAAGGGCATCATTTAAGGTGCCAATTTCTGGTTGTAAACCCGCATGTCTATCTAACCTTTTATCAACACAAACAGGCAAAGCCATTCTATTAGCAAGAATCTCAGATGTTTTGAGGCTTCGCATATCATTTCCTGCCAAAAGCAAAAGCTGAGGGCACAAACCAACTGAAGCTTGAATTGCGTTGGGAAGTGAAGTGGGATCTTTAAAAGATTTCCACATATTATCTTCATTTAAAGATTTTGTTCTTGCTTCTATGTTGGATAAAAGATCTAGATGCAAGCTATCCTTTAAAAATGTGAATATTGATTCCGAGAGAGCTTCAGCACCTTGCTCACCTGTACGACTCAAATATTGGGGAGCTCCGGCTTCACCCTGGGTAAAAAATAAAAACAGTGATTTCATATAACCCTTCCTGAAATTCAATTGCCGCAAATAACCATTAGGATTTAACTCTCGCCACAGTCAAGCCCATGTAGTATGTTAGTGTTGGAAATCACAATACCTTCTATAAGTTGGATTATTGTGCAAAATAAATATAATTTCGCAATAATATGTTTGAGGTTCATTTATGAATAAAAAAATTGAGTTTGAAAACCATTTTTCAGCTCGTGTTCTCGAAATATTCTTTCCAGAAGGATACCATATACATTCAGAGGAAGATATTTCAAATTTAAAAAACGCGTGGGTTGCAAATTTAAAATCATGGCATTCTCCCTATACATGTTTATTTGATCTTAGAGATTTTCATATATCTCAAGAACAAATCCCTGCTTTTGAAAACATGCTTAAATTTTTTAAAAATTTTTTTATGCGAAAAATAATTGGATTTTATGATGATGAATCTAAAAAACCAAATCTCAAAATAGAAATTATATTTAGTTACGACGAAGCTATTAAACACACAGGATTAGCACGAGGCAGAGGTGTTCAAAAAATTAAAGGAGATTTACGTAGCGCAATTCAAATTGATAATGATTTTAATGCACACGTGATGGAAATAAATTTTGCTGAAAATGTTGATTTTATCTCAGCAGCAGATGTTCAAATATTAAAAGCAAAATTACAAAATATTCTCATGATGTGGCATACACCGTATAGTGTTATGTTTAATTGTGTCAACTGCACTTTTAGTCAAGAAGCGTATAGAGAATTTACAAAAGTAGAACGATTCTTAAGAGGATTTTTTTGTAAGTCAATTATCGGCTACGCCCCAAAAGCTGAAAAAGAATCTTACCCATTTATCACGTTCCGTTCTCGCCATCTTGCCGCAGCGTCACTTGAAAACAGTGGGATTGAATCCGGTGAAGTGGCAAACTGTTCGACACGTAAAATTGGCACATAAATTTCTGTAAAACAGGTTAAACTGAGAGCATCCTAGTTTTGCTTAAGCAAGGAGCTCAAATTATATGAACGATAATTTATCTGAAAATGAAATTCTTCGTGCTTTCGTAACAAATTCAAAACAGAAGATCCAGGAACTCAATGGAGTTGCTACCATTTTAATGAAAGAAGGACCAAAACCTGAATTTTTTGATGCAATATATCGAGCGAGTTCTGCAATTAAAAATTTTGCTGCAACCTGTAATCAAAATCAAATAGTTTATTATATTGTAAGTGTAATCGATGTTCAATTTAATCAATTACGTTTAGAACGAAAAGAAATTACTGAGACAGTTAAACATGAAATAAAAGAAAATATTCAAACATTAAAAGATATGATTTTAAAACTATCAAATGATACTTCAACTAAAGAAACAGATGATGACAGCTATACAGATATTAGTGAAAATCACCTTGGCATGTATGTTGCAATTGGTCAATTGAGTGTCTGGAGTTTTCACGACATGATGAATGCTTTTGCAAAAATACATGGATATACAGAACTTTTAGATGACATTGTTCAGCATATCCCAAAAACATTTTCACAAGTTCATAGTGAACTGCATGTTGTTAAAGAAAAGCTTATCTCAAATACCGAATATATGACAGGAATAGTTAATCGTATTCGCTCTTTACGTGGTAAAACAAAACTTATTATGAAAGAGCATAATATTCGAAGCATTGTGCAAAAAATTCAAGATTTAACTCAACAACCTCGTAAAACTTTGCAATGGTCTACCTTACAAATTCCAAGCGTGAATGTACAAGTGGACTATATTATTTTTGAGCAGATGTGGGTTCATCTTTGGCGGCTTCTCACGGAATGGCAGATCCCTGGAAAAAGTGTACAATCCTTGTGTCTAGGAAAAATTGAAAAAAATAAATTTCCGGGCAATCCAAAATTTAAAAACCAACTGAATTTATATATTTGGTTAGAATCTAATGATATATCTAAAGTAAATCCTGAAGAAATAAAATACAATGATAAAACAGAGCATTCAGATATAGCAAATATCTTTTTGTACACAGCAAAAACAGCCGAACGTATTCAATGCGAAGTCTTATATGGTAAAACTTCAGATGGTGTTCCTATATTTAGAGTTTCTCTTTCATGCGATGATATTTTGCATGCAGTCTCTGAAACAACTGGAAACGCTGTTCCTCAACCACTACATGCAACCGAAGAAAATAAAAATTTAGTTCCATTAAAATATGTTCTTATTGTTGATGATGAAAAAGATCTTCGTTCAATATTAAGTTTGAAGATAAGTAAACTAGGCTATGGCGTTTGCGCAGCTTCCACAATTCAAGAAGCTCGTGAATTAACTAAACAAAAAGATATAAAACTTATTCTATCCGATTTATATTTAAATAATGAAAGCGGAATTGAATTAATGAAAGAATTTAAGCAAAGTTTTCCATCGACACCATTTATTTTTATTACGGGTGCAGATGCAGATGATATACCAAACTCTATCATGGAAATTATGACAAAATATTCTTCAGGATTCTTAGCAAAGCCAATTTCTAATCAAACTTTAAAGGACATGCTTGATAAAAATTTACCACTCATCTAAGAAGTAAACGGTATTGTATGGAAAGGAATTAAAATGTTTTTTAAAAAAAAATCCCCGCAAAGAAAATCAATATCTATACTTAGCCTATCTTTTTCTTTGTTTATGACTCAAGAAATTTATGCAACATCCCTCGATTATCAATTTACGGCACAACCATCTCAAAGTGACTATGACAATATTGTACGCCCTATTGTAAATTCCACCCGTTTTCAATTCATGTCTTTTCCTGGAGCATCGGCAGGTAGAATAATTCCACTCTCAATCTCTGTTGGAGCAGGAGCAACATATTTTGATGTTTCGAGTTCAACCAAAACGTCTTTAAGTAACTACACAAATGGCAGCGCTAATTTTCCAACATCCATCGTTTATCCTCGTATTATAGCTCAATTAGGTATACCATTTGGCTTGGATGTAGCGTTGAACTATGCACAAATACCAAATAGTAATATTGAATTATCTGGGGTCGCATTACAATATGCATTCAAGCCAAAACTATTACCACTATCGTTTGCTTTGCGAGCAGGATATACGCAAATAGCAAATTATGCACCGTTTACAGCTTCTTCTACAAATGCAGAATTATTAATTGGTTTAGCTGTTCCATTTTTGAAACCATATTTGGGTGCAGGAGCAAATTGGTCAAACGCAAGTACAAATGCAGATTTCACAAGCAATGGTGTTACAGTTCATGTTTCACAAAGTTCAGCTTGGACAGAATTTTATGGAATGGGCGGCCTTCATGTTTCCTTAATTCCGTTTATTGGAATTGATTTTAATGCACAAATTTCCAGTTCACAAACAATTTATAATGCAAAACTTTCATTAGATATTTAATCTCGCAAATTCCTCATTAAAAAAGTCAATCCAAATAAATATAAGGCATTTCTTGCCGCATTAACTATTTAACTGATGCTCCGATCAAATATGAAGCAATAAAAGAGCCCCAGCAAAGGAATCTTTTATTCCAAAGAAACAAGAAGTTTCTTTGTATATGCCAGGAGGCAATTATTATGATCTTTTTTACTTTACAAAAAAAGTTGCGTGAACTTGTGACTTCAAATTGCACTTTATTGTGGCTTGAAGGAGCGAAGCATGAAAGAGTTCTGAAAATTAAATTAACAGGAAACAAGGTAATTTTAAACTTAGCAAACGAAACAACACGCGTAATAGCTTTCGAGCGCTATGCGTGTACTTCAGTCGGATTACAATTTTGGTTTCAAGGAAAAGCTGGAGTTTTATATAAATGGGAACAAGTGCCAAAATCAGGCGGATTTGACAGCATACAAAAGGAACAAAATTTACCGGATGATGAACCTCCACCGCCCAATGTTGCAGCTTAAGTAAAGAAGATATATTAATTTTCGGGGTTTTTATGAGGTTAACTGCAAAAATACTTTCATGGATACTAGGTTCAACATTAGTAGTCATGCTTACTTTTGCAAGTTTAGCTATTTATATGCTTGAAAAAAATTTGAGAGCAGAAGCATTAAATTCACACAAACTTATTTATACATTATTCGTTCCTTCAGTTACCCGTTACTTATGGGAATTTGATATATCAGGAATCAGAGAAACTCTTTCAAATATTATCGAAAATAATTATGCTTATAAAATATATATATTTGATTCCGATTCATCTCTTGTCACATATTTAGGAAAGGATCCTAAAAGCGAGAAAATATCTAATAATTATGATAAAAACAAAGAAAACGAAATAAAAGAAATCATCACGCCAGAGAAAAAGAAAAAGTTGGAAAATAAGCTTTTAAAAAGTGAAGAAAGCTTTTTATACCAAGACAATCTCCCAAATGAAACATCGAGAATTATCGGCAGTATGATTCACCGAAAAAAAGCCAATGCGGAACCAACTGTTATCGGTTATTTTGTGTTAGATTATTCCACTTCAAATATTGCAAATGCAATTCGTGCCATGATCCGCAATGTCGTATTTCTTGCATTAGCAATTACAGTTATGATCGTGTTTTCTATAGGACTTCTGTTAAGAAAAACTTTAATCAATTCCATTTTAAGACTCAGTCAAGCAAGTTTAAATATCTCTCGCGGAAAATTTATAAAAATTCCGGAAAGACTTGGCAGTCGAGATGAGATGAAAGATCTTGTCAAAAACTTTAATATAATGAGCTCACAAATCGAGGAAAATCAAGATAACCTCAAAAATTTAGCGGAAGAAGGTATGAAAGTTTCCAGTACCTTTTCTATTGAAGATCTAGGAAAACAGTTATCAGAATCTCTAGAAAAAATAGCAAAGAGAAAATTAAATACTGAGTTTTATGTTATACATTATTTATTACAATTTACATCGACAGAAGGTTTTCATGAAATATTAAAAGCCGATGAAACAGGTGAGGATAATTTTTTAGCGTTAGATAATATTGAAGATGAACCTCTGGGAAGAAAAAGATTCTATATCAAAGACAATGGAACAGGAGAAGTCAGTGCAATAATTCAAATTGATGATATTCGCCAGATCTATCAATTCTCCTACAATGCAGCAGAATCAGTTTACAGTGCGATCAGAGCTCTCCAGATCAGTGTATCAAATGCGCTTGATAATATCCGATTTATTAAAGAGCAAAAGGAACAACAAAGACTCATTGGTGAGCAAGAAACAGCTCGGCTTGTACAAAATAATCTTATGCCTAAGTCAGATTTTAGAGTGATAGGTGATTTTGAATTGGCAAATCACTTTGAAGCTGCAGACAAATGCGCAGGAGATTGGTGGAATTATTATACTTTAACGAATGATAGGTTGTTACTTTTGTTAGGAGATGTGACTGGTCACGGCACAGCGAGTGCTCTCTTAACGGCAGTTGTAAAAGGGTATTGTGATTCCATTCATACACAACCATTTATAACAACCAAAGCAATCTTATCTCAACTCGACGCAGTCGTACGCAATAGTGGAGACGGCAATAAAGTCATGACCATGTTTGCAGCAGTCCTAGATCCTATCAATAAAACTATTGAGTTTTCAAATGCAGCTCATAATTTCCCCATAACAATTAAAAAGAAACAAGGAAAAAATACTTTGTCGAAACTCATTGCTCAAGGCAAACCACTCGGCTTTGATATGACACCGACAGCTGAACTGTCATCTCAGAATTATGAGCAAAGAAATGTAGTACTTGAAAACGGTGATGCATTGATTATATATTCGGATGGATTAATTGAAGCTCTGAATAATTCTGGCGAAGAATTTAGTGAAAAAAGATTAAAAATGATCATTCTGAATAAAGCAGAAAGTAGTGTAACAGAAATAAAAAATGAAATCATAAAAGAATTCAGAGATTTCACTTTTCCAAATAAACTTATGGATGATGTTACCTTTATAGTTTGCCGCTTTAAAAAAATAGAAGATGCTTAAACTATTTTGGTAAACAACTCAATCTTTCTTCAATCTCAATCCACTCTTCTTCAGATTTAATTAATAAAGATTTAAGATTTTCATGCTGTTTATTTAAGTCTGTAAGACGTTTATAATCATTATGATCTACGCTTTCCATTTCGTTTGAAATATTCTTAATCTTTCCGCTTATTTCAAGAATATCTGCATCAATTTTTTCCTTTATCTTTTCAAGCTTTAATTTTTCTTTTTTGTATTCTTGCTGCTGTTCTCTTGAATTATCCGAAGAGTTTGCTTGAATAGGTTTTGTATATTCATCAGAAATTTTTGCAACTTCTAAGCTTTTATCAGGACTCAAAATATCAGGAAAACCTGACAAAGGAGCTAATCTTTCATAATCTTCAAGTTTTCCTTCGAATAAGGCAAAACGCCCATCATTGGTCATAGCAAAAACATGTGTGCATATCGAGTCGATAAAATTTCTATCATGACTAACGAAAAGCACAGTTCCTTCATAATCATCAATTGCCTGCGCTAAAATTTCTGCACTGGACATATCTAAGTGGTTTGTAGGTTCATCTAATAATAAAAAGTTTGCTTCCTGCAGTAAAAGACATGCTAGTCCCACTCGACTTTTTTCACCACCCGATAAAACTTTTACAGGTTTGAACACATCATCACGCCTGAACAAAAAACTTCCCAAAAGACTGCGGGCACGTCTTTCTGAGACATGGGCAGAGCTTCTCATAACATTTTCTAAAATTGTTAATTTTTCATCAAGAACATCTAACTGATCTTGGGCAAAAAACGCTAAAGAAACATTGTGTCCCAATTCAAAACTACCATCATATGGTCGAATATTTTCAGAAATTGTTTTTAATAAAGTTGATTTTCCGATACCATTTGGCCCTATTATTGCAATTTTCTGCCCTCTTGTTACTTTTAAATGAATATCTTTTGAAAGTACTTTATCATAGCCGATGCTAAGCTTTTCAATTGTTAATACTTCCTTACCACTTGCAATGGTTTTAGGTAATGAAAAAGAAATTTCATCCGCAGCATTATCTAAATCAAATGTTCCCTCAAGTTCTTTCATACGTGCGAGCATTTTCACACGGCTTTGGGCTTGCTTTGCTTTTGAAGCTTTTGCTTTAAATCGATCAACAAAGCGTTGAACTTCTTCCATTCTTTTTTTCAAGCGATCAGCTTGAGCTGCTTCTAATTCAAGTCGATGTTCCCGTTGTTCTAAAAAAGAATCAAAATTACCTTTATATGGTGTTAATTTACCATTATTAAGATGCAACGTAACAGTGGACAAACGATTTAACAGTGCTCGATCGTGGGAAACAAACAATAACGTTCCCTGAAAGCTCTGTAAAAATTTCTCCACCCAGATGAGACTTGGTAAATCGAGGTGGTTGGTCGGTTCGTCAAGTACTAAAAAATCAGGATCATTTAAGAAAACACGGGCCAACTCAAGACGCATTCTCCAACCACCCGAAAGTTCTTTTGGGTTTTTACTAAAAAGAAAATCCTGAAAGCCAAGACCTAATAAAATACCTTTCGCACGAGCTTCGAGTGCATATCCACCCGCCTCACGAAAATCATTTTCTATTTTCTCATATTTTTTATGAACTTCTTCACTATAATTTTCTTCCATTTGTTCAAGAATATGATCGAGCTGTTTTTTAAGCTCCCGCAATTTAATTGCACCATTAACACACTCTTCAAGAAGTGTTGCCTTTGGATGTGCGTTCGGTTCCTGAGGTAAATAACCTAGATTTACCTTTGCAGGTTTTAATATTTGTCCACTGTCCGCTTCATCAATTCCGCAAATAATATTTAATAATGTTGATTTTCCAGCACCATTGGGCCCAACCAACGCCACTCTTTCCGCTTCTGGAAAATGATAGGTTGTGTTTTGAAATAAGGTTTTTGCAGCATAACCTTTCGTTAAGTTCTCGATCCGAATCATGAATTAATTTCCATTTCTTTCTGATTTCAACCACTTTTTTCAATCCATTTTAAGAGATCGGATATAGCTTGTGATCGACATTGTTCTGTTTCATTAAAAATCTCATGCCCCGCCCCTTCAATGACTTTGAATGAACTGTCATTATGAGAAAAATAGGGTACGCATTTTTTTGTCACTTCAATTTTTACGAGTTTGTCATCCGAAGCGGCAATAACTGTGACAGGGGCTCGGATAAGACGAATTGCTTGGACAATTTTCTTTTCATCAAGGGCTCCTAGGAATGTGCTTCCCATTCTCGCAGTTATATGGGTTAAAATTAAATGATCATGCCGTGCCGCCTCATTATTCTCGGGATTGTTGGATAAGGAATTGGGAGGAATTCCAATAGGAGCCACCAAATTAGGAAGAAACTTTGCAACTTTTGTGGCAAGAAATTTTTTCCAAACGGGTATATTTTGCTTAACCCCATAACATGGCGAACTTAAAAAAAGCGGTGGACAAGAGTCTGCCAAATGCGCTGCTGCATAAGTTGCAAGTAATGAGCCAAAACTGTGGCCAAACAAACCAAAAAAAGAATTCTTTTGTTTTGTTAAACCAAGAATTTCCTTAACATGATTTGTCATAAATATCACGTCTAAAACCATCGCATGTAAATTTTCAGCATCCCCACGTGTTGGTCCCGATTTACCATGCCCTCGGATATCAAAAATTGCAAAGGCAAGATTTTTCGAGCAGACAGCTCTTGCGACATGCGCATATCGTCCACTGTGTTCACCAAAACCATGAACGGCAAGAACGACTCCATCTAGTTTTGACTCCCTCTGTTCTTTTTTTGCAGGAGTGTAGACACGAAAAAAGAGTTCATTTCCATCGAAACTTTTTATATTTTCTGCACGTTCTTGAAACATAATCAAAACTCCCTGCTTCAAAATTTCCTATAGTTAATTAGATAGCTGCAATGTTTTCATACGACTTTCACACTAAAACAAATTAACCTGCAAGAAGAAATGGAAATATTTTGATTCCTATAAAGGAGGCAGCTTATGCTTCGCAGTTTAAACACAGCAGCGACAGGTATGGACTCTCAACAAAGATTGATTGACACACTTTCCAACAATATGGCCAACGTCAATACAATTGGATTTAAGGGGAGTAAAGCGTATTTCCATGATCTGCTCTATCAAAATATTCGCGCTCCGGGACTGCAAACAACGACAGGAACAATCGCACCAAGTGGTATTCAAATCGGGAATGGTTCAAAACTTGTCTCGGTTGAAAAGTCCTTCGATGAAGGCGCAATAAAAATCACAAACAAAGACACAGACATGGCTATAATGGGCAAAGGATTTTTTAGGATTCAACTGCCCGATGGCAACATAGCATATACACGTGATGGAACCTTTCGGCGCAGTGCAGATGGAAGAATTGTTACATCGGAAGGATTGCCATTGTTACCAGAAATCGTTGTACCAGCAAATACATTGCATTTAGGCATAACACTTGACGGAGTCGTTTCAGCTAAAGTCAGTGGAGAATATGAGCCTCGCAATTTAGGCCAAATTCAATTGGCAAATTTCATAAATCCTGCAGGTTTAAACTCTATGGGCCGTAACCTTTACACAGCCACTCCTGCATCTGGTGAAGCATTAGTTTCAATACCAGGTGAAAATGGTGTGGGTACAATTGATCAAGGCGAACTTGAAACGAGTAACGTCAATATCGTAGAAGAAATGGTGCAATTGATTGTTGGACAACGTGCTTATGAATTGAATAGTAAAGTCATAAAAACGGGCGATGAAATGTTAGCATCAACCAATCAAATGAAATAAAAATATTAGGTGAACTATGATTGCATTGCCTCCACAAATCTATATTGAATATAAAAATTTAGCGAATGATCAAATCCGTGCAGAAATTCAAAAAGATCTCATCGCACAGGTTTTAAAAAAAAATGGATTTGAAGAAAATGTAATTATTGAAAATCAATTGCAAAAAAATCCATCGGAAAAAGATTATATTTTGAATGTCAATTGTCTTCAATGTAATCTTTTAGGATCTGATGAAAATGAAGTTGTTTTTTCTTCTATTCATAAATCAAACACAAAAAACAATTATACTGTAGAATATACATTTGAAGTGAGTGCAAACAAAAATAAACGTTCGCTCTGGAAAATTGCTGTTACTGACAAAAAAATAATTTATTTTATTTCAGCAAAACAGAATCTTCAGGTAAATACAATTTTATCTTCAAATAACATCGAAATCAAAACATGTCTCACAGGGGATGATAAATGCTCGCCTAAAATGTCTTATCAAACTTCTCAAGAGGCAATCGAGCAATTAAAACTTTTTATTAATAAAAAAACAAATAAAGATTTAAAAGTAGGTCAGGAGATTGAAATAAAAAATCTATCCCAAGAAATTCTTGTACATACAGGTGAAAAGACTCGAATTACCTATAAACCTTCCAATACACTTACGATACAAACTCACGGGAAAGCTCTCTCAAACGGTGGACTTGGAGAAATAATTCGTGTTCAAATAAATGACTGGTTTGAGAAAAATGCTTCTTTTCGCCCTACGGGGATCATTGAAGGAACAGTGATTGCACCAGGGGAGGTTGAATATGCTATCAAATAATAACACCAAAAATTTTATTCATGATCTTGATTCTATTTGTTTACATGAAGAAGAAGGATATACAGAGACATTAAAAGTTAAAGAACACCGTAATAAAAAAAGTAAAAAGGTGATTTTTAGTTCTAAAAGCTCTGATAAAGAAACAAACGATCACAATGTTTGGTTTTCAACAATAGATAAATATTTAAATTCAGTTGAGTATGCTTTTGACAAAGGTAACACTACGAGCAAAAAAGTATCATCAGCATTTGATAAAATACCTGAACCAACCTCAAAAAAAATTGTTTTGCGCCTGACTATTCTTTTTGCAATTATTGCTATGATTATCTTTTTTTCAAGCTGTGCTCCAAATAGAGTTTATGCACAAAATTTACCTATTCGGCCTCTGGTTGGAAATATAAATGGTCCACAAAATAACAATGAAGATTTGAAAATAGAAAAAAATAATCCAGTTGATATTCCCCGTGGGCAAGAGCAATTATTTATAAAAAGAGAAAATTTATCAATAAAAACAAGAGAAGCCGGTTCATCTTCGGGAAGTATTTGGACGGATTCAATGCAACCCAAATCCCTCGCTACAGAATACCAACCTTCGCATGTAGGTGAAACGATAACAGTGAATATTCCTGATGATTTACAATTTAAAGATTCACCGAATCCTGCACAGCCACCAGCAGGCGGAGCTGCTCCTGCCACTCCACCGGCTTCAGGGCAAAAATATGATCAAGTAAAATCTATGAAATTTGAAATCGTTGGTTTTGAGCCTGGCGGAGACGTTTATATAAGAGGAACAAAAAACTATATAAGTGATACAGGGGAAAGCAAAAATATATTAATCATGGCAAAACTTCCTCAACGTAGCCTTAATAAATTTGAAGTAGATGCAAAAGAAATTACTCAAATAGCAATCAATGAAAATAGCAATGGTCAAAGTTCTGAGTATTCGGCAGCAGGCTGGGATATGACTGTATCAAGAAAACTATCAGGTTATGCACCTGATATGAATACGACAATTGCTGCTCTTGATGGACAAAAGAAGGAACTAGAAACACAGAGAAATGCGCTAAAAGAACAGCAAAAAGCACTTAAAAATGATGAAGAACGGATTAAGAAAGATAGAAGCCGCTTGGATGCAGAGATGGCACAAGCTAAAAAGCTTTTAGATTCAGCAACAATTATTGATGCACCTGATCAACAAGGGGCAGGAGATGGTAAAGGAAAAAGCAAAGGGGCAGGAAGCGCTGGTGGTAACAAACCTGCTGCAAAATGATTTTGCAAAGGGATAAAGGAGAATAAATTGAGAGTTTTATTAAACTTCTCTAAAATAAGAATTGCTTTCTTTCTCTTAATATCAATATTATTTCAAGTTTCTATCACAGCGCAAGAAAGCGAATTACCTGTCAGATTAAAGGATCTTGTCGAAGTCCGAGGTGTTCGTGGAAATTCCCTATCAGGAATCGGACTTATTGTTGGGTTACAGGGAACTGGAGATAGTAAAGCCAGTCTTGCAACTAATAAAGCGACTTCCACCGTTTTTAAACGCTTAGGCATGACAGTTGAACCAACCGAAGTGATTACAAAAAATATTGCAATCGTCGTCGTCACAGCTGTCTTACCTGCTTTTGCCCGCGTAGGTGACAAACTCGATGTCCGTATTTCCAGCATGGGAGATGCGCAAAGCCTCGAAGGAGGCACTCTTTTACTGACAACTTTAAGTGCGGTAGATGGACAAGTTTATGCAACGGCTCAAGGAACAATCAGTCAGGGTACATCGATGGCGGGAGCGGAAGGTGGCACGGGACAAGCCACGCGCGGCTCGACCACAAAAACTGTTTCTTTAACAAACACAGGAACAGTTGAAAAAGAATTTTTATCGACCTTTATAAGTAATAATAATATTGAATTGAGTTTAAAAAATGCAGATTTTACTACTGCAACTCGTATAGCAAAAGCACTCAACGATACCTTTGGTGAATTTATAGCCGATCCCATCAATGCAGGACTTATATCTGTTAAAGTTCCAAATAAAGTAACTAGAAACAATCCAAGTTTTAATCCGGTCACATTTATGTCAATTTTAGAACAAATTAAAGTAACTCCTGACTCAATAGCTTTTGTTGTCATCAATGAACGGACTGGCACAATTATTTCTGGAAGCAATGTCGTCATAGAACCCGTTGCCATCAGTCATGGTCGCTTGGAAATACAAGTTGGCAAAAAAAATTATAAAGTGGGTGAAATGCCAGCTGTGACTTCAGTTTCTGACCTTGTTCGTGCACTCAATAATTTAGGAGCAGGTCCTAAAGATATTGTCTCAATTATACAGACATTAGAAATTGCAAAAGCCATAAAAGCTCAAATTAAACTCATGTAAATGGAGATTGGTTATGCGGATTGGTTCTCAAGATATTTTACAAAAAATGAAAAGCAATTCAGATCCATCAATCAACCAACCTACTCAGACAGTAAAAGACCTATCGAAAAAAGAACAGAATTTAAGAGATGCAGAAAATGTTTCGAAAGAATTCGAAACTCTTTATATCGATATGATGATAAAAAGTATGCGACAAACTGCAAAACCTGAAGATGAAAGCAATGCTCACGATATTTTTCAAGGTATGCTTGATGGGGAATATGCAAAAATTATGGCCGATGCGCAAAGTTTCGGTATTCGTGACCTCATTTTAAATTGGATGAAAGAAAATGATCCTGAATTAAATCCAAATATTAAACTCCCAAATGATAAAGATGGGATTGCCGCAACTAAGAAAGAATTCAATAAGGCATCTGAGCTCATGAATAAAATAAAAAATGATTCTTATATGTCTAAGTTAGCAATCGATCAGTATAAGATGGGTATGGGAAAATAAAAGTAAATCCATATATAGAAAAAATTTTCTAGATCTAATTGGAATAGTTCCTTATAATTATCTTTCATAACTCATCAGGTAAATAGAGTTCTTCTCCATTAGGCATGACAGTTATTGTTACGTTCCCTTTTCTGAATATGCGTGCTCCGTCATTTTTAATTTCAAGCAAAACTCTGTCTTTTGGATCTTTTAGCCAAGCCACATATTCATGGGGAGAGAGTTCATTATAATTTACTTCATCTTTCACATTATCTTGAACTCTATCTTCATTATTCTTCGCTTCATTCTTTTGCTCATTATTGATATAAACATCTTTTGACAAACTTATTTCTGCATCATTTAAATTTATACTATTACTTCTTATTTTAAATATAAAAAATAAGCTTAAAGAAAGAAATATAAATGACATTAATACAATAATTTTATTTTTTAATTTCATTGTCCCACCCAAACTAAATTATCTGAATATTCCGAACTACGAGTCAATCTAAAAACCACAAAATTTCTATTAATTGAATTGCTTCCACAATTATCGCTTAAAAACTTACCATTTAGAAAGCACTTATCATACAATAACTTTGCACTTTTTTGATAAGGAATCATTTTATAATAATCATTTATGTATTCAGAAAAGTTTGGAAGTTTTCTGCGTAATGCATCTATAAATAAAAATGCGACCTCACTTTCATTCCAACTTTCTTTAGCTGATTTTTCTAAAGTTTCTACGAACTCATTTACAACTTCTGGTGTTGCTTGTGGCGAATACAACTCAAAGGAATCAATCCAAGTTAAAAAATTTTTAAGCTCTTTCATTGAAAGCTCTTGAGATTGAGTTGCATAGGTTTTCCCTAAAATATTTTTATATTTTTCATCTTCTGGACGACAAGATGCTTTTTCACTAAAGTATTGTTCTAATCCTACAAAAATATAGGTAAAAGACAAATCTAAAATTGGCTTTTCACTGCGACAATTTTCACTATACATCTGGGTAAAGTTAAATAAAGATTCAGAATAAGATGAAATCTCATCCATATGAAATGAAGATGGTGTCTCTGGTTTCAGATACTCCATAAGTGTTAATTTATTATGCAGATCAAGTTGTTTGAGCCATCCCCAAAAACACCCACGCACAACATTTTGCACAGCATTGTGATAATCAAGTGATATAGTTAAATCGTTATATTTAAATTTTGTACCTGATAATATTTGTCTTAACCAAATATCAGAGTTTTTCATTTCTTCAGGACTAAATTTGTCATTAAAAGTAGGTAAAAAATAAATTTTATCCATTAACTGGGAAGTTCTAAAACTCCCATAAATGTAATTAATGGGTAAGGAGTATATATTTACAGTAAATAATAAAAATGCGATGCCGATAAAAAGCTTTTTCATTGGTTCCTCAAGGAAAAAAAAGCTCCAGAAATTCTCTGAAGCTTTTTTAAATAATCTTAAAGATTATCTGGTAGAATGTTCCCTTCTGGTGAAGTAGGAGCATTTGTATTTCTGCTCTCTCCACAAGTATTCGCGTCTTGTACATTTGCACAGGATTGAGATTGTCTAGCGGCCTGCGTTGCATCAGTTAAAGGTAAAGCGGTTGTTTGCTCACCTTCATTACAAGCTCTATAAGCTTTCACATGGACATTCCAAACAAAACAAATATTGGTTGGAATTGAAATATTTATAGAGCGTGAATTATTAGATACGAGATCACGATGTATTTTTAATCCTGTTAATGTTGCCATTTCTTGTGCATTTGTTTGCCAATAGTAATTTGGTCTTTGCGCAATAGCACTTACAGCCGACTGCGACCAACCTGATTGCTGATAGGCTTGAAACACGTTTTGATGACCATTGTTTTGTGCTGTTCTATCTTGAATAAGTCCTTGTTGTTGTTGCATTTGTTGCCAATATTGATTTCTATCTTGCAATGATAAATTTGTTTTTTGCACTTTTAATTTTTCAATTTCACTTTCAAGAGCTTGTGTCGCAGCAAGCATAGCTGCTTGAGAGTCTCCTGAATGAACTGTGATACGACATTGACTTTGTGACTGTGGACCATTCATAATCATATTTGAAATTGTATTATCATTAAATACTGCGACTTGTTTATTGATAATCGAACGGTTTTTAATTATCAATCCAGGGCCAAAATCACAGTCAAGAGTCGCATTGTATGGACTTATATTTTGCTGTAAAACACCTTTCACGCTTATCGGTGGAATAAATGGAGATAAACTTCTAGCAAATGACACCGAACCATTTGTGGTTAGATCGAAGTTAAATGTAGCACCCGTGAGAGTTCCTCCTCCTTTAAGCGATGAAAATATCGGAATACCTGCGCGTTGGCTTTTAACCCCATTGGAATCGTATTGTAATTCTGTTAAAGATTCAAAAGTCAAACTCGCAAGTGGAATTACAGATATTTTTATATTTGGAGCATATTTTGATTTATAAGTTTTGATTTTTATGAGATCACTGTCACTAAATCCACCATAAATATTTCCAGTAATGAGTCCACCATTTGAAGAATTCAAATCAACTAACTTTTGATTTAATCTATTGTGTCTAGCTGTCACATTTTCATTTTCGTATATTGGAAAATGGATACCAGCATTTCCAAATACAGTTGCAATATTATTGTAAATCGAGGTTAAAATTCCTTTTGGTAATGTTTGTTCAAAACCACTCGCCTTTTTTTCTATTTCAGTTTTCTTCTCAATCGCTTTGTTTAAATAATTTTGATAGACTTGAATATTTGGATCAGAAGGATTTCGCTTAATCGTTTCATTAATAATATTTTCCAAATCAAGCACTGTTTTTCTTGCATTAAAGTATTCTTCAGTCGTTAAATTAGAGACTTTAATACTTAAATCTGCGATAACAGACGAACTTGAAACTGCAACATCATTTTTTAAATAAGTTGCAGATACACCATCAGCATTTGTCGATGCTTTTAATTTTGGTACATAATAGTATTGATTAATATCAACTTGATCTTGATAAACAGGTATGCCAACAACATAATCTATTGCTTGTTTGTCAATTTGCTCCATCGTTTTGTCAACAGGCAAAGGAAGAGTAGTGCTTTGAAGCTTTGGCATACCAGCATAACTTAGACAAGGTATCATTAAACTAACGACAGAAAACACAGATACATTTTTCATACTAGTTCCCTTTATATTTGTTAAATTAACAAAAATACATTCTACAGTAAAAATTAAAACTTAAAATATTCGCATTACCTAGCATAGTATAATTAAAAGATCAACATAAATAAAAATTAAATAAAAATAAATTATTGATAAACAACGTAAATAATAATAATAAATTTTCTTATTAACACAAAATAAATACAAATATTAAGATGATTTTTTTATTCTAATTTTTTTAATCATTAAATTAATTAACAGGTCAAAATATCCAAAATTTACTCCCCCTAGAGAGTCAGAAAAAGAACATCAAATAGCTTTGGCTATTACATAAAAATGCATTTTCTGTTACTTTTAAGATCTGAAGATACATACATTTTTAAAAAAATTATAAGGCTTAGCTATGGCTTTAGAAAAAATAAATAAATTATTGGATAGATTTAGCTTAAAAGCTAAAGTTATCTTCACTGGTATATTTGGTATTACGATAATTGCTTTTATCATAATCACAATTGCTCTTATAAATAATAATATTAGAAATCAAGAAGCGATCCAAAACTATATAAATAAATCAACCTACGCAATTGATAAATCCATCTCAGCACAATTTTATGAGCGCTATGGTGACGTACAGGCATTTGCCGTCAATACGATTCTACAAACGAACAGAACAGATGACATGGCGAAAGTATTCAACGAATATGTAAGAATGTATGGAATATATGATTTCATTCTATTTGTAGATGCAAATGGCAACTACGTTGCCTCAAATACAAAAGGATCTAAAGATGAAAAACTAAATCTTGCAAAATTATCTAAACAAAACTTTGCTAAAACGGAATGGTTTAAAAATTCATTTGAAGAAAGATACACGGTTGATAAAACAAATGGATTCGATGGAACTTTTTTTGAAGATGCACAAACGGATAGTCTTGTTGAAGAAGCTTATGGAAGACAGGAGTTCACCACAAGTTTTAGCACCGTTGTTAAAAACTCAGCTGGAAAAAAAATTGGCGTCATAACCAATCGCGCAAATTTTGCTTGGGTTGGAAGTGAAATATCGACAGAATTTGAGCAAGCAAGAAAATACAGTGCCATCAGACTGGATATTTTACTTTTAAATAAAAATGGAGCTCTTCTTGCTGACTTCACCCGTGAGAGTTTCGAAAAAGGCAAAGCGCTTGATCCAAATTATTCTTCAGAAAAAGCAAAAATGCTCATTGACTCAGATGCTGTAAAAGATGCCTTAAACAACAAAAGCGGATCTTCATACTTTTACGACAAAATATCAAAAAGAGATACCTATCTTGCTTTTGATCAAATCAAGAATAAAAAATTTATTCCAAGTATTAATTGGACACTCGTTATTAGTATTCCAGTCGATGATATATTTGGTGGAAATAATAGACAGACTCTTTATACAGTCATTATTATTTCATCGGTTTGGCTTATCTCTTTGATTTTTGCTCTCTATCTTTCTCTTGGTCTCTCGAAGAAATTTGCTGAGGTTGCTCGTAGGCTTGGGATCACTTCAGAGTCAATTTTAAAATCATCAAAAGAGCTAACGAAACTTTTCGATAAAGTTGCTGCTAATGCTGTTAAACAATCACAATCGCAGGAACAATCATCAGCATCCTTGACTCAAATTTTAGCCATGATCAATCGCACTGTTGAAAATGTTCAAAGTTCAAAAGTCACTGCTACCAATGTTTCAAATGAAGCTCAAGAAGGCAACCAAGCTATGGAGCGTATGGAAAAAGCTGTCATTAAAATAGAAGAAACCAATACCTCCCTAGAAGAAATCAGAAAGATTATCAATCAAATAAATACAAAAACATCACTTATAAACGATATCGTATCAAAAACAGAGCTCCTCTCACTCAATGCTTCTATTGAAGCAGCGCGAGCAGGCGAATACGGTAAGGGGTTTGCTGTGGTAGCAGAAGAAGTCGGGAATCTTGCCAAAACAAGCGGAAATGCTGCAAACGAAATAGAAACGCTCATTGCCTCCAGTGCATCGAAAGTTGATAGCATTATAGAAGAAACAAAACTTAAAGTTGTAGAAGGAATTGAAGCAAGTAAACTTGCTGTCACTATATTTAAAGGCATATCTGAAAAAATAGAAGATATTAAACAGAGAGTTGATTCAATTAATGAAGCAACGAATGAACAAAAAATTGGAGTAGAAACCACCACCGAAGCAACCAATCAACTGAGCTTGGTTACAAAAGAAAATAGTGATTCAGCAGATAAAGCTCTTGCTACAGCTAAAACCGTTGAACAGGATAGCAATCGCATTGCTCTCAGTATGAATGAAATAAAATATTTAGTTTATGGTAAAAGATTTTAATTGAGGAGTGCAAAAAAGAAGAAATCATATTCAATCAGTCCTTCTTTTTTGCTCCTTGAATGACAAGATTTGACTTTTCAACATTATCTTTTAAAACTTCACTTACTTTTGCAATATCTTCGGTTGCTCTTAATGATTTTTCTGACTCACTGCTGTTTTTTAAGGCTAAATCGTTTAATTGGCTCATTGCTGTAGAAATCTGTCTTACACCAATCTCTTGTTCTTTGATGGCATCTGAAATTTGTCCCATTTGCGTATTTATACCCAAAATTCCATTCACGATATCAGGGAAAGAGTCAGAAACGGTAGATGTTCTTTGCTCTCCAACACTGACATTCTCAATAGTTTCTTGCAGAATTCCATCGACATCCTTCCGGCTTCTATTCAAGAGATGCTGAATTTCATTGGAAGCTTTACCGCTCATTTGGGCAAGATTTCCGACTTCAAGTGCCACCACTGAAAAGCCTTTCCCCGTTTCTCCAGCACGGGCAGCTTCTATTGATGCATTTAAAGAAAGCAGTTCGGTTTTAGCAACAATTCTCTTTATATCCTTAGTTTTGATTTCAATTTCATTAAATATTTTCTCAATATTTTTTAATTTAAAACTCGATTCTTTGATTTTCTGCATTGAGTCTTGCATACTTTTGATAGAATTTTCACCCTGTTCAACTTTTTTTGAGATTTCATTCGCAGATCTCGCTGAATCCATAGAAAACTCGGTAGTTTTTGCAATCATACTTGTTATTTCAGAAATTGCAGAAGCTGTAGATTGAATAGAAGCTTCCTGATCTTTAGAAAAAGATTGGACTTTTTGACTTGACTCACTCAAAAATTTGCTTTTATGTGTTAGAGCTTCAGAATTTTTCATCAAAATACTACTAACTTTCATCAACGGTTTTACAACTGAGTTTGCAAAATAAAGCCCAAGCGAGAGGAGTGCAGCGACACAAAAAATAAATGAAACCAGCAGTATTTCAATAAATTTTTTAAGAGAATTTAATACATCATCTAAATACAATCCCGTTCCAACAATCCAATTCCACTCAGGAATTAATTTTACATACGCAATTTTTTCAATTGGCGTATTTGAGCCAATTTTAGGCCACATATAACTTAAAAAACCTTCTCCTTTTGTTTTAGCAATTTCTGTAATTTTAATATAAATTTTAAATCCTGTAGGGTCTTTAAAATCACTCATATCTTTCATAAACAAATCAGGTCTTGAAGGGTTTACAACCAAATAATTTCTTGTATCAGCAATAAAAATATATTCTGATTCAGAGTACCGAATAGATTTTATATTATCCATCAATCTTTTTTGTGCTTCTTCGTGTGTCAAGAGGCCTTTTTTTTCTAATTCAACATATCCTTTAGATAAAGTATAACCAATATCAACTATATTTTTTATTCTCTCTTTTCTTGTTTCAAGCAACACATTCCAATAAAAATTGCTAAGCCAAACTAAAAAAACAAAAAATATCATAACTGATAGGAGACAGTTTAATAAAATTTTAACTTTAATACCATACCGGTCAAACATAGAAATCCTTTCAAATAAGGATGTTCTATACTTTATCGGTAGGTATTTCGTATTTATTAAAGAATTAAAAAATATAATTTTATATAGTAAAATTATATTGTTATAACAGAAACGATACGCTCGTTTACCTATTTTGAATCCTCAAAATAAGAAAGTCCGGAAGGAGATGAAATCAATGCCTTATCTTTAAAGAGCGTGAAACTCATAGGAAAGGGAATAGGAACCACTTTTCTAAAGATGATCGGATTTTCATGTAAATCTGCTAAATATATTCCATCGGTATGGTCTATATTTTTATTTTTTTCACTTTTCAAATTATTTTTAAGATTATATCCACATGTTTTGCAAAGTACAGATGCATAAATATAATTTTCCTGTATAAATAAATTGTAAATTTCATTATCACGCAATTCTTGCTGAGGATAAAATTTACCTCCAACTCCATCTTTTGAAATATAGATACCATCTTTTCCGCCCAAAATAACTATATTTTTATTTACTGCGATTTCACTAATATATTCATCTTCTAATTCAAATTTATTTTTATAAAATATTCCACTTGTCAAATCATTTGTATAAAAAATATTTTTCTCAGAAGCTATAATAACTTTATTTTCAGAAATAAGTAAAGAATTTATTTGCATACCAGGCATTAGATGTACCTTTTTAAAGGTCCCATTTACACCTTCTGTTGTAAAAAAAAGTGAATTATCATTAGTTAAAACATAAATATTTCTTCCTGAAGCAGCAACCCTAATTATTTTTTTATTTATTATCATTGGATCCCGCACAATTTTAAAATTCAGAATGTCATCATATGTGGTATAATATAAACCTCCATTACCGCCATAGTTTGCTGCATAAATATATCCATTATCAAATGCCATATTACGTACATCTTCACTTCGAATAGATTCAATCTTTTTGAAATTATTTTTTAGAAAATCACTGGTGTAAAATAATCCACCTTGTGTTTTGATTTGACTATTTGGTATATCTACGTTTTTATAACCTACTGCAAAAATTCCATTCCCATATGGATATACTCTATAAATTGCTTCGTGCGCTAATTCTTTTATTGTAAATTCTCTCGAATAATCAATTTCAATATTTTTCCCTTGAATACTGTAATCAAACTCATTTACTCTTCTTAATTGAAGATAAACCGTAGGAGATATTAATGAATCTCCTTTATTAAGCATAACTTTTGCAAATATTTTATCATCAAAATCACCCTGAGAATTACTTACCTTTGTGAATTCAAGGAATTTTTTTGAAAATTTATCTGATAAGAGGTACCTTTTTTTTCCATTGTTCATTACATTATATTTAGTAATAATATTATTTATAATTAATTTTAATCTCCTCAAATAAATTTTACAATTAACATCATTAGTAGACAATGCGAGAGTTTTCTCATGAATTTGGTCGCTACCAAAAAGTTTCCATTCTTTACCAATTAAGTGTTCATTACACCCTTCGCCATAAAATCCTTCTAGTATAATATTATTTTTTGGGATTTCTTTGCTTTGTGTCTGTATAGACAATCCAACGTTTAAATGCGAATCAACAGTTGATTCAGTTTGAAAATTATCTTGTTTACATGAATTTAATAAGAAGCAAAAAAATAAAACGACTACGCAATAAGATTTAACTTTCATATGAAAATCCTTTAAATTTTGCGAAAAAATATTATTAGGGAAATACAAAATGCCTTATATTATATTTTCCTATTATAAAAAAATTTAACAGAAAAATTCATGTATAATACAAATTATCAACTTTCAAGTACTTTCGTACTTTTAAAAATAATTTAAATTTGAAATTTATTAATATTTTAATTTTATTAAAAATTAATATTAACTTAATTATTTTTTTCTTAATAATTAATATAACCATATATTTATTATAACAATCTATTTATTTTTATGAAAAAATTCCCTAACACAAACAATTAAGATATTGTATATACTGGATTTTTATTTATAAGTTCATATTTTCTCAACATCATCCGATAAAATAACTTATAGAGTATGTGATTCTGATTTGCATATGCAATGTGCTGTTTTATTAAACTCTTACACAATCTATTTGGACCGACCCAGGGAGGCCTAAATGGTAAAAAAAATTGAAATTCACTTAAAAGAGGACCCATTGTCCACTTTAAGAATTTTCATAATGGAAAAAAGTCTAAATAAAAATGAAATCAAAAAACTTGATAATATAGAATTTATTCATGACAAATATAATTCTCTAACAATAGATCAAAAAAATAAACTAATTGAATTTACTGCATCACAATTGAAAAATAAATTCGATTTAGAAGAGCCAATCTATGATCAGCTTTTTTCATTTTGTCTAATTTCAAGTTTTGAGAAAGAATTTCAACATAATAACAAATTAATTAATATACTAATGGAAGACTTGTCTAACATGCATCTTCTTGATAAAATATGTCAGACTTTATTTTCTATTATGGATCATGAATATGACTTCGCATCAAATAACAGCTTAATTGCTGCACATTCACTAGCATTTATAATTGAATTAGGTATTAGACTCAACAAATTTCACAGCAAGAATGAATTTAACTCGGAACATACCCAGCATGTCATCAAATATATCACTTCAAATTTGCTTGCAAGAAGTAATATCAACAATGAAGAAATGCGCATCGGTCTTGTTTATTATTTATCTCGAATTGATACTAAGCCACAATTATATCTTCAAAAAATATTATCACGTTTCGGCGAAAGTTTACTTGAAAGTGTTTTTAACAAATATTTTATGAATCCGGAAAAAAATAAGACAGCACTCTACTTTCTAAAAGAACATTTAAGTGTTTTTCTTGGCGGATCTGCATTTATTGCAGAAATGACACAATCTGTTTTACAAGCTCAAATGTTAAAAAACCCTGATGAATTTATTAAACTCTTAACTCAGTTTTTAAAAGCTCCATTAAATGAACTAGATGATTATAAAAATATAACTATACATGTTTCATTTCTACTTAAAAAAGCATTTGCTATCAATCATTCCAAACTCATCAATAGTCTAATGGATATCATTTTAGATCATTTGGAGACTATAAAAAATCAGAAAAAAGATATGTATTTGTTAGCCGGTGACATTATAATTGACATATTATTGAGTGCAAGAACAAAACAATCCCGTCAGTTCATAAATAAAATATCTTCTCTAAATAAAGACATTTTAAATGATAATAAACAACAAATTAAATTTAAAAAAACAAATGTTCATCCAATTAAACTCAATATGGAGGCAAAAGCTAAAATGAATTCCTCCCCTCCCTCAGTGCTAGATGAAATCTTACTTTTGGCAAGTTAAAACAAAATTACCTACATGAAATTTTTTAAATAAAAAATAATAAAATATATTATAAAAAGGATTTTTTATGAAAAAAAATATACGAAGCCTATTTTCGAAAAAGAGATTACTTCATTTTTTCTTTTTGCCAACATCATTTAAAACTGGCTTATTCATCTGTACTATATGCTTGTTTCTTTTACTAAGGCATTATTCATTACCCAAAAATGCATTAGATCTTGTTGGTCAATTAGAACGAGAACTCTACGACATTCGTTTTAAAATAAGAGGTCCGATCAAGTTAACAGGAATTGTGGGAACATTGACAGCTGATGACAAAAGTATTGAAAAATTTGGACGGTGGCCATTCCCCAGAGATATTTATGAAAAAGCATTGCAAAATTTAAAAAAAGCAGGAGTAAAATGGATTGGTTTTGATGTCTTTTTTAGTGAGCCGCAAAGAAGATTTCTAGACGAAAGTATCCTTGATTTAAAACAAATTTATACAGGAAAACACTTAAATTCAAAAGAGTTTGATAATACTTTATACAATTTGATGAACAATAGTCCTGGAGATTTTTCGCTTGGGAGGGGAATAGAAGATTTTAAATCTATCACACAAGGATTTTATTTTATTGACCACAAGTCTCAACTCTTAAATTCTCAATACGATTGGCTTGCAAGTTTTCATCGCTTAAAAAATTCTGCAATCGACTTCGTTGATTTTCCTGCTGGTAAAAATATAAATCAGTATAAAGATTTAATGAGTTATGGTGCAGTCACAAACACTGATATTATTGCTGGAAAGTCACGCTATGTTGGCTTCGCAAACAATCAATCTGAATCCGATGGTCTCATCCGTAAAGCGGCTTTGGTCAAAGCTATTGAACCCACTGATAGTAAAGGAAATTCACATGGAAATGCCATCTTGGTGCCAAGTTTAGGACTGTCTCTTGCTGCTAATTACTTAGGCAGTGGCATTGTCGTCCACTTCGATGAAATAGGAATTGAAAGCATAGAGCTTTATCCGAGTGACAGTAAAAAACCACAAATAAAAATACCACTATTTTATGATGGGCAAGGTAAACTTCTTATCAATCACTATGGTGAATTTGAGCAATTGCCCCAGCTGTCATTACATGATGCTTATGAAAATAAAATCCCAAAAGATGTCCCACCTATCCTTGTCTATGGAGGAACGGCTACTGGTACAAACGACAAACGCCCCTCACCATTTGACGAAAATTTTGATGGAGTAGGCCATCATGTGACTGTTATTGAAAATATATTAACACAGAATTTTATGAAAAGACCGTTATCAGCGCCTTTTTTAGAAATAGCACTCTTAATAGTAACTGGTATCCTTTTTTCCTTTATATTAAAACATATGAGTGCAATAAAATCAGCTATTTTTGTTGGAACATTTCTTATTTCTTTCTATTTAATTGATAAATATTTTCTATTTGGCAAAGGTAATTGGTTTTATGTAGGTATGTTTTATTTGCAAAGCTTTTCAATTTATTTTGGCATTACTATTTTTAAATATTTTACAGAAGAGCGGGAAAAGAAAAAAGTCAGAAGTGCATTTCAATATTACTTAAACCCAGCTGTAATAAACCAATTAATGGAACAACCAGATAAACTGAAACTTGGTGGAGAAAAAAAGAACTTAACAGTTTTTTTCTCCGACGTTAGAGGGTTCACTACCATTAGCGAATCCCTTACCCCTGAAAAACTGACTGCTCTTTTAAATGAATATTTCACTCCTATGACAAAAATAATTCTTGATTCAAATGGACTTCTTGACAAATATATTGGCGATGCTGTTATGGCCGTTTGGGGTGCTCCTATTCCAATCGAAGATCATCCAGATCGGGCCGTTATGTCGAGTCTGAAAATGCTTGATGAACTCGAGAATCTACAAAAAAAATGGGCTAGCGAAGGATTGCCCTTTCTCGATATAGGCATTGGTCTTAATACAGGTGATATGGTAGTTGGAAACATGGGTAGCGATCAACGGTTTGACTACACAGTGCTTGGTGACGCTGTCAATTTAGGGGCACGCCTTGAAGGGATTAATAAAAACTATGGAACACGAATTATTTGTTCGGAGTTTACAAAAAATAGTCTCAAAAATCCTGAAAAATTTCTTTTGCGAGAGCTTGATATTATTCAAGTTAAAGGAAAAAATGAACCCGTCCGTATATTTGAAGTTATGCGTTTTCAAGCAGCGGAAAGAGAACAAATCAAAGAACTCATTCAAGCATATGAGAGCGCCTTGAGTTTATATCGGGCCCAAAAGTGGAATGATGCTATCACTCAATTTAAAAATGCCTTAAAAATAAAGGCTGAAGACCCACCCAGTTTGGAATTTATCGAACGCTGCAACTATCTTAAAAAAGAAGGTGTCGATAAAAATTGGAATGGAGTATGGGTATTTAAAACAAAATAAAGGATAAAAGATGAGTTCGTTGAAAGAGAAATTAAAAGAAGATCTTAAAGTTGCGCTTAAGGAACAAAATAAAGAAGTTTTAGCTGTTGTTCGTATGTTAATCAGTGCTATTCAATATGGAGAAACAGCTGCTAAACCTATCCCTGAGTTTGACTCTGTTTTGACATATCGTAAACAGTTGCTGGATTCGCTTGAAATGTTTCCAAAAGGAAGTGAAAAGCAAGTCCTGATAGAAAAAGAATTGCAAATTGTCGAAAGATATATGCCTAAAGCTCCTAGCGAAGAAGAATTGCTGCAAATTATAAAAGATAAAATAAACTCAGTTCCAAAAGATGAAAAAATAAATATGGGTCTTATTATGAAAGATTTAAAACAAAGTTTCCCCACCTGTGATGGGAAAATGGTGATGGGATTGATTCAAAAAGAAATTGCTTTGCGAAAGTGAAATGGAATTTTTAATTTTCAAAGGTGTATTGAAGTTTTAGTCCCATTGTCATCTTTGTTAGATCTCCGATTTCAAATGAATTTTCAGATTCACTTTGATTTTTGCCATAAAAATTGGGTCTTGGCACATAAGTGAAAAGTGGCTCAGCATGAAATCCTGGTTGATCGAATTTATTCACATGTCTATTGCCCGAACCACAATCTGACAGAGACAGTTCAATCACACCAACCATGGCACCTAATCCTGCACCTATCAAAGTTGCTGTTGCTATTTTTGCGGGCACTTTATCAGAGGTCTCATTGGCTATTAAAACCAAAGCTCCAACTCCCGCACCAATTCCTGCACCAAATAGGGTGTCACGAAAAAGAATAGGACCTACTTCACATTGTGCCTGAGCAGATTGCCAACTTGGAACAAGGAAAAGGAAAGCTGATGCTAATATTGTTAAGCCTTTTTTAGAAATAAATTTCATTTTTAAACCAATTTTATAAAAATACAAAACGAATAAACAAACCAAGAGGAGAATAACTGAGAATATTTCATTTTGCAATGGTGATATTGCTATAATTAAATAGCAATCGTATTTTCTGCAAGATCAATTACTCACCTTCATCAGTCAATTTTTTTTGCAAAGTTTTAATAAACTCAGCATCATAATCTGCTGCTATGACACTGTCGTCAATACCACCATTGGAGATATATTGAACGGCAAGTTGAAGAAAGTTTTTCTCTCCTCCATCGTTCAATAATTTTACTGCGTTTGGAAAGACATACCAATTTAAAGTTATTTTCTCTCCTAATAAATTAAATACTAATGGCAATTCTTCTTCACTGCTTGCAATAAATTCTAGTAAATATTTTGTATTCACATTTTTGTTTATATGCCAATCAAATTTATCATGCCGAATTAATTTATTCTTATTAATAATTTCTTTTAAATCATTTTTATCCAACGAGACTTCAACAATTTTATTATCTAACAAAGCAAACATAACTTTGAATGCATTATTAGATAATTTTATTTTTGTAAATAAAAGCAATTTAGCTTTCATATTTTCCCTATTCACTTAATAAATTTTATTTAGAAAATTTATTATTTGGTAAAACCGCTTGCTTAAAATTTAATTTAGACAACCATTCGTTGTCCATCAGTTTTGTCATATAATTACGGATTCCATCGGGCAGAATAACTACAATTTTAGAACCCTTAGGGACAGTTTCAATTATTGCATTCACACCATATAAGGCTGTTCCTGAACTTCCACCACACAAAAAGCCTTCTTCACGAATGGCTCTACGCGCCCAAACAAAACTTGGCTCATCCGTAGTTTTTATCCATTTGTCGATTAGATTGCAATCCAAAACTTTTGGGAAAAAATCATACCCAATTCCTTCAACTTGATAAGTCCCAACTTCGGTGCCCCCACCTAAGATACTGCCCACAGGATCACAACCAACAATTTGACAAGAAGGTTTTAACTCTTTAAATCTTCTAGCTATTCCGGTAATTGTTCCCCCTGTTCCAGCCCCCGCTACTAAATAGTCTGGCACCATACCAAGATCATCAATAATTTCTTGCGCTGTAAATTTATAGTGGGCTTCACAATTTGAAGGGTTTGCATACTGATCAAGGACATGCGCATTTGGTAGCTCTTTTGCTAAACGATTTGCTACAGAAATATGGCTTTCTGGCGCGTCATACGCTGCTTCGGTTGGTGTTCTTATTATTTCTGCTCCTAGAGCCGCAAGCACAACTTGTTTTTCTTTGCTCATTTTCTCAGGCAAGGTAATGATAACTTTATATCCGAGAACTGCTCCCGCCAACGCAATGCCAATACCCGTGTTCCCACTTGTTGGCTCTATCAAAATATCGCCTGGTTTTATTCTCCCAGAATTTTGCGCATCCAAAACCATTTGATAACCAATTCTATCTTTAACAGATCCTCCTGGATTTAAAAACTCACATTTTGCATAGACCTCAACCCCATCTTTTTTAAAGAGACGATTGATTTTTACCAAAGGAGTTCTACCTATTGCTTCAAGAATATTTTTTGTTTGCATTTTTATACCTTCCCATGCGACAACCTGTCGTCGCGTATTTTTAGAATCAACTTCTAACTCAAAAAGGGTTACAATGTCCAAACAAAGCACAAAATACCAAACTACAAAACTCAACTTAGCAAGAGGGCTTCGCTTTCGTATTGGAGAAGATGGTAATATATATGCATCTATTTCAAGTTCATCGGGTGAATTTTATATCGCACCTGAAGTTTTGACCTTTTTGTGCTTTTTAACAGACAACAACAAAGTAACAGATATAGATCTCATTCCTAACAAAATAAAGAAACAATATAATAATCTTTTAAATAACATTCCAAACAAAGAAGAATGCAAAGAATTATTAAATGATCTTATTGGCGCAGGAGTTGTCATCAGCTCAAATGCAGAGAATTCTCGCCATCTACATGAGGATGGTTTCGGTGACCCTTGGATTCAATGGGCTATGATCTCTGATAATATGCGGTCGAACGCATATTTTGCTGCATTAAAGCAAGTTCTTACAAATCATTCTATCGTTCTGGATGTGGGTGCAGGAACAGGTCTTCTGTCAGCACAAGCATTATCGCTTGGAGCAAAAAAAGTCATTGCTATAGAAGAAACTAAAATAGCAGAAAATATTAAACCTATCTTTACAAAGTTAGGTCTTGAAACCAGTGCTAAGAATTTTATATTGCACAACACTAATAGTTTTGATGTTGAAATAAATGAACCGATTACAAATGTTGTAAGCGAACTTTTTGGCAATGATCCTTTCCAAGAGGGAGTGATTCCCACTCTCAGAGAAATTGGCTCACGCTTTGTTGGCAAACAAATTACATATATTCCAAATAAAGTCTCAGTATTTTTTAATTTAATTGAATTGAATAATCACCCAGTTTTGCATAGAATCAAAGCATTTAATAAGCTCAAAGCAGATTCCAATAAGATTAATTTTACTGAAAAGTTTATGCATGCTGCTGCAAGTAAATTAGATTTAAATTCTATTTCATTTCCGATTGCCTTAAATGCAAATGATTTTAAATATCTGGCAAAAACTTGTGCATTGGGTGCAACACGTCTAGATCCTCCACCTGTTTATAGTTCAGATTTAACGAAACATCCACTCTATGGAAAAAAAGAAATTATTATTGAAGAAGATTGTGACAATATTCTTGCTATTATTTGGTTTAGAGTCCATTTGACTCAGTCAATTACTATTTCATCAAATCCTAAAGAAGAAGATGCTTGTGAACACTGGAGTCCCATTGCCATACCACTTAAAAAACTTTTAAATAAACAAAATAAAATTGAAATTAAATATCAACTCAGTGAACAAGAAAATCTATTTTGCTGCGATATTTATCACAATGAAGAAAAAATAGGATCAAGATGAAACCAGAAAAAGAGCAAAATATTGAAAAGCAAATTAAAAAACACATCTACGGAAAATCTCAATCTGCAATCGTAACTTTTCCAACTGGTTTTGGTTCGACTGCTTTGCAAGAAGTCGAAGAAATTTTAAATAATCTTTGGTTTAAACAAAAGTTTAATAGCAAATGTACACTCTTAAAAAATGAAATTTTAATTGAAAATGTGCATATTTTTGCCTTAAATGAAATTCTCATGCGCAGTCTTTGCCTCACGGATCTTCGTCTTATTTTACTCGAAGAAAAAGCTGTTGGCAAAGAAGCTTTTGCTAAGCATTGTCAATCCATTGCTTGGGATTATTATTTACAGAAATCAATGTCACTCAAAGTGAAAGTCGACTCAGTTGCGAGTAAAGCCTTTCACGAAAGCGGTCTAAAAGAAATTTTAGCAAATATTCTAAAAGACAAATGCCTCGAAATCGTGAGCGGAGAAAACACCAACGAAACAACAGCTCTCTATGCGCAGCTGTATAAAGATAAATTAACCGTCAGTTTATCCCTCTGCGGTCAACCTCTGTATAAAAGAGGCTATCGTGGAACATTGAGTGCCAGTGCCCCCTTACGCGAAGATGCGGCTGCCTGCACAATCACAAAAGCATTTCAATTTCTACAGAAACACAAGCAAGATCTCAAAGCTCAGACACTCATGCTCCCTTTTTCAGGAACAGGTACTTTTGCCTTCGAATATCTTTTGTCACAGCTTGCACACGCCCCTTGTTTACTTAATAGAGAGTATGCAATTCAAAAAATGCCGCTTTTTAGAAAAGAAAATTTTTCATTTCTTCTAAAGAAAGCGAATGAGTTTTCTAAACTAAATCTATTAAACTCACTAGATAATCCATTCCATATTCTCAGCATCGACAATGCAAAACAAGCAAACGCTGCATTTCTGGAAAACATTGAAAACTTTAAAAACAAACTCGACAATTCATTGCAGGAATTATTTATTAATAGTTTTTATAAAAGTAACAGTTCCAACGAAAAAATATTGTGTGAAAACTTCTTAAAATTAAACATCGATGAGCTTTTGCAAAATGCAAATTTTGGGAATGTCTTTCTTCCACTCAATCCCCCATACGGAATCCGCTTAAATGACAAAGGAAACTCAACGGTTTTCTACGCAAATGTAGGCAAAAAAGTTTCCGAAATTCGAGCAAAATTAAAAAATAATAACTCACATTTATTTGGCTTTATACTTTGTCCGAGTGAAGATTCCTGGTCCGCTTTTTGTAAATGCATGCGTGGAGCAGAACTCGAAACTTATCATTTTACCCAAGGTGGTATGGATATACGTGTGTGTATGTTTGTTTAAATGATAAAATTTAATTAAATAAATTTATTTTTCATATTTTCAAAATTTTCTTGATCTGTTTTTTTGATTACAATTCATCGTCTTCAGTAGCGCCCCATTCAGTTAGAACAGTATTCGTTAATGGCAAGTACCATTGAAAATCAGGGTCATTTTCGTTACTAAACATTTTAATCTCCATCATAATGTTCAGCTAAGAATTAAAACAGCTTTGCTATTTACTCAAGCATTTATTACAGTAAACTTTGCTTTTACAAAAAGCGTTCTGCAATAAATGTGCTTTTATATTTTTTTATCTCATTGAGAGTGACTTTAATATGAACCACCTAGATAGAAATTTCTTTAAACAAAATGCAACGGAACTCGCCCCAAAGCTCCTTGGCATGACGCTTTGTCACGTCAATTCTAAAGGTCTGCGCAAAACAGGAATCATTGTCGAAACGGAAGCTTATATGCCAGACGACCCTGCTTGCCACGCTTCTCGGGGTAAAACCAAGCGCACTCTTCCCATGTTTGAGGAAGGTGGTATGAGCTATGTTTATCTTATCTATGGTATGTATTATTGCTTTAATATTGTTTCAGGCGAAAAAGACAGTGGTCAAGCAGTACTTATTCGTGCACTTGAAATTCCCAATTATCCCCATGCTAAAGAAGCCGCTGGTCCTGGTAAGCTTTGCCGTTACCTTGAGATTACAAAAGAACACAATGGTATTTTACTTGCAAAAGAAAACAATCTTTGGTTAGAAAATTCAATAATAATTCCTAGATTCGAAATTGTAACCGCCCCGCGTATAGGAATTTCTGCAGGAAAAGAAAATCTGTGGAGATTTTATATAAAAAATAACAACTCAATTAGTAAAAAATAAATTATTTATTTTTTTAAATTTATCAAAAAAATTATTTATTATAAATAATCCTTCTTTAGAATATTTAGCGCAAAGAAATATTGAAATTGCAGCAAAGATAAAATATCATAGTTTAATAAAATTTCAAAAGTTATGAGAAAGGTAATCTTATAACATGATACATGTGAAGCATATTCGTAGAAGAAAATTTTTTGTATTAGTAGATTTTTTAGTTGTATTATTGTCTATTTATATTGCTATATTTGTAAGAACAAAGATAAATATCCCAATTTTTGAAGGACTATTACCTTCAGCTGTTATTGATCAGCAGATTACTCTTTTCTTTACAACAATTATTTTAGGCAGTAGTTTTTGCATTAGCGGATACTTAGTTGGCTTATACGATATGTGGAATACATCTAGTATAACAATTTGGGCACAAAAAATTATTTTTCCAAACTTACTTATAGTTGCAATTGCTTTTTCATATCTCTATTTAAGTAAAAACTTTTACTTTCCCAGTTCATTTTTAGTAACACTCTTTATAATAAATTTTTGGCTGTCTCTTTTATGGAGAGTTTTTTATTTTAAAATATTTGAACGCGAAATTAGCAATATTGTTCTTATAGGTGAGCATGAGAATTGCTATGAATTCTCCCAAGAATTTTTAAAAGATCCTTTTATAAATAGAATAAAAGTTTGCGCAATATTCTGCTATAATATAAAAGAATCAATCGCATCAACAGGATTACAGCCTAAAAATATTTCTGAATTTAAGAATTTTTCACAAGACAATTTAATAACTTCTATAATTATTGTTAACTCAAACAATATTCAAGAAAATATTTTTCCCGATGTTTTTAAAGCCGCACGCAAGGGTGTTCAAGTCTTTACAGTGCCAAATCACTACGAAATACTATTAGGCAGACTGAGACATGTCCATGTCAATGACCTCCCACTTATTGAATTAAAATTAGAAAATAGCGTCTCATTTTATCTTAAAATTAAACGTCTATTCGATATATTATTTTCATTGATTATTCTAACATTTTTATCAATTCCAATCGCTATCATTTCAATACTAACAAAATTAACTTCAAAAGGGCCCGTAATTTACAAACAACAAAGAGTAGGCAGAGATTCTAAAGTTTTTAATATAATCAAATTTAGAAGTATGATGGATAATGCTGAATTAAAAACTGGCGATGTTTTTGCAAGTAAAAACGACCCAAGAATTACAAAATTTGGTAAATTTATGCGCGAAACACGGTTGGATGAAATCCCACAACTTATAAATATTTTAAAAGGGGATATGAGTTTTATAGGACCACGTCCAGAAAGGCCGTCCTTTGTTAATAAGTTTGAAAAAGAAATTCCAGCTTATTCAGAGCGCACTCGCATCAGACCTGGTTTAACAGGTCTTGCCCAGATCCATGGTGATTACGAAAGCAGCGCTGATACGAAACTAAAATACGATTTAGCTTATTTGGTCAATCAAAGTTTTTTCTTAGATTTTCAGATTTTAGTAAAGACAATTAAGGTTTTGCTTTTAAGAAAAGGGCAATAATAACTTCATAAATTTTTAAGACTCAAGGAAAAATTCGCAAAAATGAGTTCGAATATCCAAAATAATAATAGTTCAAAAAAAATAGTATTTGTTACCAATTCTTCAAAATATTTTTTTTCCCATCGAATCTCTCTAGCAAACTTTTTACTTGAAAATGGATTCAATATTGTAGCTATCACTAAAATTGATTCCTCTGATAAAATTCAAGATAAATTTTCAGCAAATTTTAAATTAATTAATTGGAATATAGACAGAAAAAGCTTTTATCCAATAAAAGAATTATATACATTGATTAAGTTATTTTTCCTAATAAAACAAGAAAAACCAGATTGCGTCCACAGCATGACAATAAAAAGTGTTATTTATTCTGGAATAGTTTGCAGAATTTTAGGATTGCCTATGGTTTCATTAATTCCAGGCTTAGGAACAGCCTTTACATACCCTGGCATAATAGGATTTTTTCTGAAAAAAATTGCTATTTTTCTCTATAAAATATCCTTAAACAATAAAGACTTTAAAATTTTCTTTGAAAATAATGACAATAAAGAGACTTTTATTAAATTAAAAATTCTTAATCCAAACAATGCAATTACAATTAATGGAAGCGGTATAGATATTGAAAAGTTTAAATTCAAGCCTAGAAATTTCCAAGACAATACAAAGCGATTTGTCCTAATGGCCGCAAGGCTTATAAAAGACAAAGGACTGATTGAGTATATTGAAGCTGCAAAAATTATTGCGAAAGAAAGGAGTGACATACAATTTATTCTTGCAGGAGAAATCGATCCTGGAAACATAACATCTTTTTCAAAAGAAGAAATTTTAGCAATGCTAAATGGAACTCAAATTTCTTATATTGGCTATCAAAAAAATATTCTTGAAATTTTAGAACAAGCACATATTTTTTGCTTACCGAGTTATCACGAAGGTCTGCCGGTATCAGTTTTAGAGGCACTCGCTTCTGGAGCAATTGTTGTCACATCAAATGTTCCTGGCTGCAGAGATGCAGTATTAAACGGCAAAATAGGCTATACTGTACAAGCGAAAAACCCTCTCGAACTTGCAAATGCCATTTTAGAAATTTCTAATTTTAAATCTTATCCTCAAATTGGTTATAAAGCGCGCTTAGCTATTGAAGAAATTTTCTCTTCTAGCATAATTAATAATATTTATTTAAATACATACATGAAAATATTAAATATTAAGCATTAATACTATTTTCATTTAACATCCTTAAATTGCAAAATCTATTTAAATAGACAGCATTTATAAACCAAAATATATCTTGCATTCTTCAAGAAAAAAAGTATTATTTTCGTAACTAAAGTTCAAGCTTTTCTTAAAAATTCTAGAAATGGAACAGTTTACAAGAAATGGGGAATGTCTTGCCTATTAAACAATCATTCAAAGAAACTTATAATAATAAAAAAGTATTTATCACAGGACATACTGGATTTAAAGGAGCATGGCTAACGCAGTGGCTTCTTGAATTAGGAGCAGAAGTATCAGGTTATTCTTTATATATACCTTCAGATCCAAGTTTATTCGAAATACTAGATTTAAAATCAAAAATTCAAGATCATAGACAAGATATAAGAGATTTTCCCACACTACAAAAAACTATTCATGACTTTAAACCAGACATTATTTTTCATTTAGCAGCACAATCTATTGTCATGGAATCTTACAATAAGCCGAGAGAAAATTTTGAAGTAAATGTAATGGGTATGGTTAACATTCTTGAATCGATCAAAACGATCGAAGGAATTCAAGCTGCAGTCTTAATTACAAGTGATAAGTGTTATGAAAATGTAGAATGGGAGTATGGCTATCGTGAAACAGATCGTTTAGGCGGCAAAGATCCTTATAGCGCATCAAAAGCATGTGCTGAAATAATTTTTAGCTCTTATGTGAGGTCTTTTCCTTTACTTAAAAATAAATTTGTAGCAACTACCCGAGCTGGCAATGTCATTGGCGGAGGTGATTGGGCTGCTCAAAGAATAATTCCAGATGCAATGAGATCTTGGTCAAAGGGATTGAGCCTAAGTATTCGAAATCCATTTTCGACAAGACCCTGGCAGCATGTTTTAGATCCTCTAAGTGGTTATTTATGGCTCGGAGCTCAGTTACTTCAAAAAAATAAACTTTTAAATGGAGAGTCGTTTAATTTTGGACCTCATTCAGATTCCAACCATACAGTTGAAAAACTACTAAAAATAATTGAAAAAGACTGGAATTCACCACCAACGATAATTGAGAATCAAGAAACACGGATTGGTGAAGCTCATTTACTAAAGTTATGCTGCGATAGAGCTTCATCTCTCTTAAATTGGAAACCGAATTTGACCTTTGAAGAGACGCTCTTATTTACAAATGAATGGTACTTAAATTTTTATAAAAATAATTCTATCAACATGAAAGAATTTACATTGCATCAGCTTAATAATTATTTTAATTTTGCAAATAAGAGGAATTTATGTTGGGCTACTTAAAACTGAGTAATCATGAAAAGGAACTCGTAAATAGTATTTATTATAATAAAAATTTATTTCACAAAAATAAAACCAATATAATTCTACCCCCTTTAAATACATTTTATTTTGGATATTGCCGAAATGCCTTATATGAAGCATTAGTACTATTAAATGTTATGAAAGGTGATAAGGTTCTTTTACCAAGTTTTATTTGCAAAGATTTATTATCAGCTATTAATAGCTTATCAGCAGAACCCGTTTTTTACGATGTGAATGAAAATTTTGATCTTATTATCCCTCCAGAGTCTCTTCCAAAGGCCAAAGTTATTATTGCAGTAAATTACTTTGGCTTTCCTCAAACACTAGATAAATTTAAAGAATACTGTTCTAGAAATAATTGTTATTTGATCGAAGATAATGCTCATGGTTTTCTCAGCAAAGATGAATACAATAATTACCTAGGAACAAGAGGAGATATTGGAATCTTTAGCTTCAGAAAAACATTACCTTTAGAAAGTGGAGCAGCATTACTTATAAATAACAAATTAATTCATAACAGTTTAAACTCTAACTCAGATTTAAAATATACAATTTCATTAAAATACAAAATGAAAAATTCAATTAGAAAAACTTGCGCTTTTTGTGGATTATGGCACATTTATCTATTTATTTACCTTATCAGAATGTTTCGAAAAATAAAAACAGGCAATATCTTCCCAGTTTCAGATACTTCAGAAGAATACATTTTGCCAAAAAATAAATTGCTGAAAGATAATTTAATGAATCATCTTAATAATCTCAATATTGAATCTGAAATTGAAAGAAGAAGAAAATTATATTTTTTAGCTGAAAAATTATTAATCAATGAAAAATGCATATTTATATACAAAGAATTACCCAAAAATGTAGCCCCTTACTTATTTCCATTTTACTGTCAACCTGAAAATATTGACTCAATTAAAAGAAAACTTGCTCAAAATTTTTTATTCTGTTTTCCATGGCCAGATCTTCCACAAGAACTAAAAAATAATTGTCCTGATTATTATAAAAACATTTGGGGAGTTTCATTTCAATGGTAAAATGGAAACCAATTATCAAACAGAATGAAAACCAATTATTTTGGGACAACTTGTTTAAGAATAAATTATATACTTCATTTTATCAAAGTTATAATTGGGGTGAATACAAAAGAAATTTCAAATGGATACCTTATCGATTAACTTGTCATGAAGAATCCTCAGATATTTGCTTAGAGCAAATTCAAATTTTAGTTAAATCTTATAAAATAAATTTTTTTTATTTATGGATATTTAGAATATCAATTTGCTGGATTCCTGGAGTGTCTATTGAGACTTCAAAGTTTTTAGATAATAATTTTATTCAATTAATAAAAAAACTAACTAAATCCAATATCGTTTATCTCAGAAGCTCTATTTTTTCTTCATATTCTACCATAAATTCAATTATACTTATAAGTCAAAATTGGAGAAGGGCTCTCGTTCCACTCAGCACTGGCTTAAGCATGGTACATGATTTAACCATTGACTTATCACAGTTAGATAAGATTATGAGCTCAAATTGGCGACATAATTTAAAAAGAGGTCTAACAAAAAACTCTGAACCAAAGAAATGGGACAATCCTTCTGCTAAAAAGATTTTTGAGCTTTATCGTGACGTTGAATTAAAAAAAAATATTGCAGAGCAATTTTCTTTAAGTGAAATTGAAAAATTATTACAATACTTTGGTGAAAATCTCATAATATTTAAAGTAGAAAATATATTCAATGAAGTTATTGCAATCAGAGGTTGTATCATTTGGGGAAACACTGCATTTGATTTATTTGCTGCAGCAAATGAAGAAGCAAGAAAAATTTATGCTTCTCACGTAATTCTTGCTAAACTTTTAAAATATTGCATAAGCCAAAATGTTATTCGCTATGATATGGCAGGTATAGATCCAATAAATGGCAAAGGGGTTTATCATTTTAAAAAAGGGAGTGGTGCAAAAGAAATTGAATACATGGGTGAGTGGGAGCAATCGAATTCGAAAATATTAAGATTAATAATTAATTTTAAAGTCAGTAGGATTTCAAATGTCAACATTTAACTTTACAACACTTTGTACTTATAAAGTATCTATTATAATACCTATTTACAATGATGAAGTTGTCATTCCCAGACTGGTAAATGAAACCTTAATTAATTATAAAAACGAAAATAAATATGAGATAATTATTATAGATGACTTTAGTGTTGATAATAGTTTAAACCTAATAAAAGAATTGCTTATATTGAATAATTTCGATAATTATATTATATTAAAGCATTCTAAGAATCTAGGTGCTTCAGCTGCTAGAAACTATGGATGTAGGCATGCAAACGGTGAATTTATAGCTTTTCTCGACAGTGATGACTCATGGCATTTGCAAAAGCTTGAGCTACAAATAAATATTATGATGCAACAAAAGTCTTTTCTATCAGGAACTTTACATAAAGTGATTGATCCAAAAAATTTAAAAAAAAGTATGAACTTAGAAATTAACAATGTGAATTTTTGTGAAATAAAATGGCCAAATATTCTATTTAAGTCGCCTTTCTCTACACCAAGTGTAGTTATGCATAGAAGTTTATTAAAAAACTTCAAATTTGATGAATCTTTTAGATATTCTGAAGATTACGATCTATGGCTTAGAATTTCAAACTCCTACAAAACAGTTAAAATCTTGGAAAATTTAACATTTACCTTTAAACATGACTACTTATCAAATAATAAATCGCTTAGTTCAAATTTATTACGTATGCAAAACAGCCTTACATTTATCAAGCTTAAAGCGATCAAAGATAGAAACATAAATTTATTAAGAAAAATCATTGTTTTTATTTCAATTTTTTTTGATTTTTTAAAATTATTTAGACGAATTATCTTGATGATAGGATTTAAAATTAAGACAATAAGATTTACTTAAAAAATAATTTAAATATTTTTAATTGAAAATTAAACAAATAATAAAATCAAACTGAAGTTAAACATGCATTTTATAATTTAACAGACAAGCAATGTATTTCAGAACAAAAATGTCTTTCATCTATTGCAGTTTGAAGTTTGTCTATAGTATTCGCAAATTCACTCTTCATAATATTGATAACTTTATTCGATGCTTTATTCTTATTTAACATTGTAATAATACTTCTATATAAATCCATTATGTCTGTACCAAATCTCCATTCAGCTAAGGATTCTACCCCAATTATAGAATTCATTTTTTTAATAGATTCATCTGTAAATAAATGAGTATGACCTCCTGATAATTGTCTTGGAAATACTTCTGGAAAAATACTCTCTAAGATTACAGAGAATGAAAACATAGGAACTGAGTAATATAAATATTTTGCAGTACTTTCTTTAAATGCATCAAAAAAAATGCTCAATGACTCCAATAGCAGTTATAACATCGACATTACTAACTTTAATTGCACCAAAAAAACCTTCTTCATCAACTACTGAAAGAGGGAATTTAGCTAAAAAATGTGATATTTGACTATTTCCAAATTCAACCATAGCTTTACTGATATCAATTCCAGATGCTTCAATCCCCCTTTTTAATGAAGAATAAACAAAATATCCACAACCGCATCCAATATCTAAAATTTTACATGTATTCAGTGGAAGATTATCTAATAAAAAATCAACTTTTGGTAAGTAAATGTCATTAGAGCGTTTTTCGAAACTTGTATCAATATAATTACTTGAATACTCTAAACCAGAATTTAATATATATATTTGCTCAATAAATGCTTTAGTATCATCATACTTTCCATTTAAATGATTACATAATTCGCAAAATGAATATTCAATTCCATGTTTATAAATATCTATCTTATTTGGCAGATCCTCTGAACATATTTTACATTTATCTCGGCGTGGCTGCGAAGCATATAATAGATTTTTCTTTAAAGAATTACTTAGCAAAATATCATTATCAATAAAAAAATCATTTTTTGTCTCAAAGTAAAACGATGAGGATTTAGAATATTTAATTTTTGAAACCTCATTTTTATCATTTTTTTGATACATAATTTATTTTACTTTCATTTAGTATTAATTACAAATTCATAAAAATTAAAAAGCATCATTTCTATTATATCAGATAAGAATCCATTAAAGCTATACATTAAAACTTTATTTTATAATTAACAAATAAAAATTTTACAATATCGCTCTTTAATTAGGCATTAATAAATATTAAAGATTTATCCACTTTAATTTATTTATTTTATCAAAACAAACAATAAAGCAAATACTACTACTTGCTATAAAATATAACAAATTAAATCGTTCTTCTAAAAGGAGGTATGCATCACTTTATTTTCAAAGTTTTATAGTATATGCTGCAAACGATCATCTTTATACTATTAGGTAATTTAAATATTTATTAGAAAGAATTTTTAAATGTCTTTAAATATTCATTGTATAATTCAAGCAAGAATGACTTCAACTCGTCTCCCTGGCAAGGTAATGAAGATACTCGGTGATAAAAGTGTTCTTCAGCATGTTATTGATAGATGTAGCAAAAGTATTTATTTATCAAAAATAATTATTGCATCCCCATTTGGTGAAGAAAGCATACCGATTCGAACATTTGCAGAAGAAAATAATGTTCAATATTTCGAAGGTTTAGAAAATGATGTATTAAATAGGTATTATTGTGCCTCTCAGCAATTTAATTCAGATATAATTGTAAGAATAACGTCAGATTGTCCTCTCATTGATCCTTGTATTATTGATGCTATGCTCTCAAATTTCTTATGTGAATACAATACAACTCAGGAACTTCATTACTACTCCAATACGATTGAAAGAACATTTCCAAGAGGATTGGACGTAGAAATTTTCACAAAAAAAACGTTGGAAATATTGAACACAGAAGCATTTCTCGCAGAAGACAGAGAGCATGTAACGCGATACATATATTTTAATTTAGATAAATTTAATGTTGGAAATTATAAATGCTTATTAAATTTATCTAAATATAGATTGACTCTAGATACAGAAGAAGACTTCAACATGTTCAAAGAATTACATAAATTTAATAATATTGAACGATTTTATCTGCCAGATATTATTAAAATCCTAGAAAAAGCTCCTTTTATACAAAAAATAAATGAAAATGTGGTACAAAAATCATTATAATAAGGAAAAAAAAATGAATAATTCTATTTCTAGCCACTATGATGCTTCATCTGAAAACTATTATCTACAATATGAGCGCAATTTACTAAATGATGTCAATAGAGTATATCCTGCAAATTATTTCCGCTTACAATTATTAGTAAACTCATTTATTGAAAAAAATATTAAAAGAGTTATTGAAGTTGGAGTTGGAGAAGGAACTCCATTATCGACGCTATCAAATCTAGGAATCGATGTCACAGGATTCGATATTAGCCATGAAATGGTTAAAAAATCAAAAGAAAAATTACAAAAATTAGGTCTAGATCCGAACAATATAATTTGGGGAGACATTCAAGACCCAATTACATATTCCAGTTTACTCCGTAAAGGTCAGTTTGATGCTCTTTTAGCAATGGGAGTTATGCCTCATGTCAGAAATGACGAAGAATGTTTACTAAATATTAAGGCACTTGTTAAACCTGGAGGAACTGTTTTTATAGAGTTCAGAAATAAACTTTTTTCGCTTTTTACTTTTAATAAATATACATATGAATTTATTCTTGATGATTTACTTTCAAATGTTTCAACAGATATAAAAAATTTAGTTAGCGCTGAGCTTAAAAATAAATTGGAAATGAACAAGCCAACTCCTCGTGTTATTCACGAGGAGAATAATAAATCACCAGGTTATGATGCAATATTGTCAAAATTTCATAATCCTTTTGAAATATCTAATTTATTTAAAAAGTGTGGCTTTAAGAATTTAAATCTTCTTTGGTATCATTATCATCCGGCCATGCCATATCTAATGGAGCAAAATCGAGAGCTTTTTAGAGCAGAAGCTCTAAAACTTGAACACGATACGTCAGGCTGGAAAGGTATGTTTCTCTGTTCAGCCTTCGTAGTAGAAGCTACTAAGGAATAAAAAATGATTGGAGATAAAATATACAATCTTGCAAAAGATCTTTGGAAGATTGATAGGAGTATAACTGGTGATGGGGTCAGGAAAACTTTATCAATAATAAAGAATAAGCATCTACCACAATTATCAATTTTCGAAGTGCCTTCAGGCCACAAAGTTCTTGATTGGACTGTTCCGAAAGAATGGCGGATAAAAGATGCTTATATTATAACTCCTTCTAAACAAAAAATCTGTGACTTTAAAATAAATAATCTTCATATTTTAGGATATAGCAAACCTATACATAAAAAAATGCAGCTTGATGAATTAAACCAAAATTTATATTCACTTGAAAATCAACCAGATGCTATACCATATGTTACTTCTTACTACACTGAACGATGGGGATTTTGTCTTTCACATAGAGAAAGACTTCAACTTCCCGAAGGAGAATATGAAGTCTTTATCGATTCTGAGCTTTTTGATGGTTCATTAACATATGGTGAATTGATAATTCCTGGAGAGCAAAAAGAAGAGGTATTTCTTTCAACGTATGTCTGCCATCCATCTATGGCAAATAATGAATTATCAGGACCATCAGTAACGACTTTTCTTGCTGAATGGTTGATGTCATTACATAAAAAAAAATATACTTACAGAATAATTTTTATACCTGAAACTATTGGGTCTATAACATACTTGAGTAAAAACTTAGATACATTAAAAGCAAATGTAATAGCAGGTTTTAATATTACTTGCGTTGGAGATAATAGAACATACTCTTATCTTCCTTCAAGGAACGGAAATACATTAAGTGATATTATTGCAAAACATGTACTGAAATGGATCTATCCCCATTATAAGTCTTATAAGTGGAAGGATAGAGGGAGCGATGAACGACAATATTGTGCGCCTGGAATAGACTTACCAATAGCATCTATTATGAGATCAAAATATGGTGAGTATCCTGAGTACCATACGTCTCTAGATAATCTTAATAATGTTGTTACACCTGAAGGTTTAGCAGGAAGCTATAATACTTTAAAAAACGCTATAGAAGCCATAGAAAATAATTATAAACCAAAGGTATCGATACTTGGAGAACCACAGTTAGGTAAAAGAGGTTTGTATCCAACTTTATCTATCAAAAATAATTCCGATAGCATAAAAACTTTGATGAATTTAATTACATACTCTGATGGTACAAAAAGCCTAGTTGAAATTGCTGAAGAATGTGATGTCCCTATATGGGAATTATACCCCATAATTAATAAGTTATTAGACCATAATTTATTAATTATAAATAAATAATTTATAAATTTAAAAATTAACCAATGTCATTTTCTTATTTAAAATTTCATTATTCAACTTAATTTTCATCAGAACATCTAAAATTTTTTCAGAAGCATCGCCTTGGCCATATGGATTAATAATTTCTCTGCACTTATTTCTAAAATCTACGTCATATAAAGAGTATCTTATTTTAGAGTAAATTTCATTTTCATCATAACTTACATCTAGAACATTTTCAGCACGTAATCTACCATTTTGCCGAGTTCCAATATTTACTGTTGGACAATAAAATGCTGGAGTTTCTTTTATACCAGAAGAAGAGTTTCCACAGCAAACTATTTTTTTATTCATATCTAAGGCTAATGATAAAAATCCATAATAATTTTTTTGACCTAAAGAGGGGTATATATAAATATTTTTATTATTTCTATTATTAATAAAATAATTAATTTGTTCAATTATTATTTTACATCCTACATCATTATTTGGATAGGTTATTACTATTTGTACGCCTTCATTTGCAAGTCTCCAAAGAGCTCTAAGCGATTGTTCAATATTTTTTTTTGTATCATCATATTCTATTGAGACTGGATGCTGCGTAAATAACACTAATGGTTTAGAAACATCAATTTTATATTGATCAATTAAGCTTTGTTCTGAAGTAATATAAGAATCTTTTATCAAATCTATCCCAGTAAAACCAACATTATGAACTCTCCAAATCTCCTCGCCCATACTGACTACTCTATTTGCAGCTTCTTGATTCGTTGTAAAATGCAAATGAGCTAACTTAGTAATCGCATGTCTCACTGAATCATCAAAAGCTCCCCCTTCAGTTATATCACCACCTTCAATATGAGCAGTTGGTATACACATTTGTGTGCTTGCGATTGCAGCTGCAAATCCTTCAAACCTATCTGCATATACAACAAAAATATCTGGACGAATATTTTCCAAAGTCTGTGTCATAGATAAAATAGCAGAGCCAATTGCTTTAGGAGTTGATGATAAGCTATCCATATTCATGTCAATTTTAACTTCACTTGAAACATTAAAACCATCATTACGAATCATTTCTAATGTTTTTCCAAAATTTTTATCAAGATGGGCTCCAGAAACGATTAAATGAAAATCAATACCTTCATGGTCTCGTAAAAGCTTTAAAAGAGGAAATAATAAACCATATTCAGCTCTATTCCCCGTAAATACTGCAATTCTCCTTTTACTTTTCACTCATATCTCCAATCAATTTATGAATACCATCTAAAATATTTGTTTTTGGGATCCAATTAAAGCACTCTGTAGTTTTACTGATATCTATTTTAATAGAAGAATAGCATGGTGGGAATCTATATTTAATTTGTAGATGTTCTTTATTCGTAGCTGTAAGAATTAATTTACATAAACTTTCCACAGAAATTGATTTACCACTCGCTACATTGAAGACTCCAGTAGCCTCCTTAATTGCTACATGATAAAGAGCACTTAAAAGATCGTCAATCCATAGATAATCCCGCTCAGAGCTACTATCATTTAAAATAATTTCACTATTATGTATTTGCGATAAAATATTACTAAAAATATTTCGATTTGACATTCCAGATCCAAAAATATTCGACAACCTGAGAATGACTCCATTATTTCTTTTTACAATATTTTCAACCAAGACTTTTGCCCGTGAATAAACATCGTTTGGTTCTGATAAAATAGAATCTGGATTTAAATATAAAGAGCTTTGATCATTATATACAGAGGTAGAAGAAGTGTAAATAAATCTTATAGGTTTTTTACTCAGAAAATACAAAACTTGCTCTTCTACTCTTTTGATATATGAAAAACCTTGTTTATTAACTTCAGCCTTATCAGCTGTTTCTGCAAAATGAAAAACAATTGAATTCTGTGGAATCTTTGCTTCCAAATAACTCATAACATTTTGGTAGGAAATACCTGGATATTTATCCTCTATATTACTTCTATGTATAGCAGTTATATTAAAATTTTTATTTAAAATACTTTTTATAAATGCCTTTGCAATAAAACCAGAAGAACCGAGAATAACGATATCTTTTTTCATTGAGAAACATCTTTCAGTTTTAAATGAATATCGTTCGGAATATCGTTCAAAGCTTTTTTTCCAATTATATTTTCAAAATCAGATGCAGGAATTTCGCCTAAACCAGGTCTTTTAACCCAGATATTTTCAATACTAAATACATCATCTTTACGAATTGGTGCAATTGTCGCCACCGATGCATATGCAAAATCAATGACAGGCTTTTCTTCTTCCAAAATACTTTTTCTTCCACCACGAGCTTCCCAAATTGCTCTTGATCCATTAACTAATTCTTTAAGCTCAAAGGGTGTGATCGAAATTGAAATATCTGGGCCTTCCCAATCTTTTGAGAGAGTAAAATGTTTCTCCAAAATGCATGCACCTATTGCAACAGCACCTAATGCACAATAAATATTCAAAGAGTGATCAGATAAACCAATTTCAATATTTGGAAAATTAGCTTTTAGATCATCAATTGCCCCGAGACGAACATGTTTATATGGCGTTGGATACATACTTGTGCAGTGTAGTAATATTAAAGGTACGCTATATTTAGATATAATATTCACTGATCTTCTAATTGATTCTATATCATTCATACCAGTAGAAAGTATGATTGGCTTACCTTTTGCGGCTATATATTCTATTAAAGGTAAATTATTACATTCTCCAGAACCAATTTTATATGCTGGAACATCCATTTTCTCAAGCCGATCAGATGCTTCTCTAGAAAATGGTGTTGATAAGTACATAATACCTTTTTGATCACAGTATTTTTTTATTTTCAATTCTTCAATTTCTGTTAATTCACATCTTTTTATTATATTCCAAAGAGGTTCTTTTGAAATTTCTCCAGGTAAAATATCTGTCTTAATCATTTCTTTTTCAGTAATATGGCATTGAAATTTGATTACTTCTGCTCCGCTTTCAAATGCACTATCAACCATAGCAATCGCTTTATTAAGATCTCCATCATGATTTATTCCAACTTCAGCAATAACAAGTGGTGGAAAATCTTTTCCAATACTTCTATTTCCAATTTTAAACATAATCACCCTCATTTTAAATGCCTAATCATCTACTCCGTCATTATTAACAGTATGTCTTAATCGCCATTCATGTCCTACTTTTTTCCAGATATGATCTGATCTAGCTTTATCACACAACTCCAAAAAATCATCTCCATTAATTTCAAGATACTCCATAATCTCATTAAAATAGCGATCGGGAAATTCACCATCAAATCGTTTGACAAGATTACATGCCTCTTCTCTATTAATATGATCATTTCTTATTTCTTGAGAGGCATCATATGTTGCCCGGCCGATCCCAAATTTTATAAATGTAGTATAATAATGCAGATCATCAATTTTATCATCAATACTACTATACTTGCTATATGTACCTTGCGTCCGAAACGGGCGAGGCTTAAATCCAGTGTTTTCAACTGCATAATAATATACTTCTTGTGGGGCCCACCTTAAATAATAACCTAAATAATGGACGTCAACAAAAGACTTTTCTAAATCGCTTATTGAAGCTGGCAAATATGGCATTAAATCAGCAAGCTCAATATTATGTTTTGATTGCAATTCTTTTACAGATACTCCACCTAAGTAAAGATCATCTAAATTATTCATTGTAAAATATGATTTATCTCTTAAAGAAGTAGAGTTATCTGCGATTGGATTGCCATATTCAGCTTCATTCTCACCATAAAAAACTAAGGGAATATTAAATTTTGCTGCGATTTTTGGGGCCAAATTTTTTTGACCAAGAATAAATGTCTGAAATGGATGCAATAAATTAATAATAGATAAACGTGTTAATAATTTCATCACTCTTCCATTTTGCTTGAAACAAATATTATCGAATCCTCCTATTTCAATCCAGTTTTTATAATTCTGATAACCATATTCTGTATATAATATAGGAGGCCATGTTAACGTAAGAGGATGCATGCCATACTTATACTTTAAGATATGTGCTGCATACGCACTATCTTTGCCTCCACTTCCAGGAACCAAACAATCATATGAACCATCTTTTTTTCGAAATTTATCACATAAAATTTCAAGTTCTTTTTCACGATCAGACCAATTTATATTATTTTTTTGTTCCGAAAAGCGGCAAGCGTCACAAACTCCACTCTCATCAATCTGCAGAGTTACTTTTTTACTTTGTATTGTATGTTTAAATTCTTGAGTAGATGAAGGTCTTTGATTTGACATAACGCATTTTTTACAAAAAATAATTTTTGGAGGAAGACCATACTTTACTTCTAAATTTTCAATCATATCTTTTCCTTTAAATTATAAAATATCCAGCCAATCTTTATAGATTTGAATTCCTTTTTTTGAACTTTTTTCAGGATGAAACTGAACAGCAAAAATATTGTCTTTAAGTATAGACGAACAATAATCTATTCCTGCATAATTTGTATGAGTCAATTTAATTGATATCAAGTCAGGAACGACATAATAAGAGTGAATAAAATACATATAATCACTTATAAAAGATATATTTTTTAAAGGTGTCATTTCTAATAACTGATGTCCTTCAATATAATTAATTTTATTCCAGCCTATTTGAGGAACTTTGTAATTAATTAAATTATCTGAACTAAAGTTACTAAATCTTTTTACACTTCCAGAAATAATATTTAGTCCATTTGTCTCACCAAATTCTTCACTTTTTGAAAACAATAGTTGCATTCCTAAACATATGCCTAATAAATGTTTTCCTGTTTTAATGAATTCAAAAATTGCATCTCCAATTCCAGTTGTATTTAATGTCAACATAGCATCTTTAAAGGATCCAACTCCTGGCAAAACAGCAGCATCCGATTGTATTATAACTTCAGGATCACTTGTAATTAAAACATCTTGTCCTAGATAATTGAAAACGTTATAAACACTGCTTAAATTCCCTAGACTATAATCAATTATAACAATTTTTTTACTCACTTTTTCTCCATTAAAAACAAGGACGACATATAATACTCTCATCCAATAATGCATTTTTTATTTCGAAAATATTTGAAGGCTTTATATATTTTGGAATTTCTTTATTCTTCAAAAATTGAAGATTTCCTTCACTTTTTTGAGTATATTCTTTAAATAGTTCATGCACTAAATCGTAGTGTATGATACTTGCGAGTGCTATTGCATTAACATGAGTTTTCTTAGCACATTCTACAATTTGCGATAATTGTCCAGCACCACCATGGGCAATGACAGGAATTCCAACTGCATTTACAAATTTTGAAATGAGTTCGCAATCAAAACCCGTTCCAGTTCCTTCTCTATCAATTGATGTGAGCAATATCTCTCCGGCACCTAATTTTTCTACTGTTTTAGCCCACTCAAAAGCATCAATTCCTGTATATTCCCTGCCATTGTTAGTATAAACTAAATAATTTTGATTAGCTTGTTTTATAACTTCAATAGCAATAGTAATTGTTGATGAACCAAATTTTAAAGCCGCTTTTTCAATAAATGTAGGATCATTTATTGCTGCAGTATTTATACAAACTTTATCGGCTCCTACTCTAAGAACTGCTTTAATATCTTCAAGGTTTCTTATTCCTCCTCCAACAGTTAATGGAATAAAAGATTTCTTTGAAGTCTTTTCAATGAGATCATGCAAACTATTTCGATTATATAAGCTTGCAACAACATCAATATACAAAATTTCATCAATACCTTGCTCATAATAATTCTGAGCAAATAAAATTGGATCACCTAAAACTCTTAAACCTTCTAACTGAATACCTTTAACTAAATTTGGACCTTTTATATCTAATTTTGCAATTATTCTAAGAGTCATTGAATGTTTCCCAAATATTTGTTACTTAATAAAAATTCTGCAAATTTCAAATCAAAATAATCATCTATATCTATAGAGTTTTCCTTTAGCATTATATATGGAATTGTATCATCATTGATTAGCTTTAAATTTTTTAAAAATTTTTTTACATCTATTACGTAAACTGCACCATTAATTTTATAATATACTTCCAAATCTTGTCGTCTTTTAATTTCGCCAATATTAATCACAGGTAATAAAGTATTGTTACTAGAAATCGAAAATGAATAATTTACAGCTTGGGTAGGAACAACTGAAACCGCAGATGAAACTGAGTTATCTATGCACATTTTTATACAATTATCAATATCTTTATAACTTCGAAATGGAGATGTAGGCTGAAGAATAACTAGATAATTATAATCCTCTGTAATATTTTTAATTGCATGCAATACTACATCGATGCTACTTGAAGTATCTTTAGCTAATTCTTTAGGTCTAACAAATGGTACTTCACATTTAAACATCTTCGAAACTTCTATTATTTCTTTATCATCCGAAGAAAGAACGATTCTATCTAGAAAAATTGATTTTTTAGCCTCTTCAATTGTCCATGCTATTAAAGGTTTCTCACCTAGATGCACAATATTCTTTTTTGGAATTCCTTTTGATCCACCTCGAGCTGTTATTAAACCTAGAATTTTATATCCACTGTACATCTTAATTAATACCCTTTAAAGTTTAATTTTTTTAATTCTCTATTTATGAGTCTCAAACATGATATACATTTGATGAGGATAAATAATAATTTTGATTTTTCATCCATTCAATTACTTTAGTTAATCCCTCTTCTAATTGAAACTTTGGCTTCCAATTTGTCGCTAATTTTAATTTTGACGGATCAGAGATTAGTCTTTCGACCTCACTCATTTGTGGCCTAAATCTTTCATTTTCAACAACAACATTTAATTTTATTTCAAATATTTTTTCAATTTTACTTACTAACTCACCAATAGATATTTCAGTTGATGTACCTGTATTAAATATTTTCCCTAAAACATCATCATTTGCAAGAGCAATCTCCAAAAATGCATTAACAGTATCTTTTACATAATTAAAATCTCGCGTTGGTTTTAGACTCCCCAATTTAATATCTGTACTTCCTGACAACACTTGTGAAATTATAGTAGGTATAATGGCACGCATACTTTGTCTTGGCCCATAAGTATTAAATGGTCTTAAAATGACGGCGGGCAATGACATCGACCGAAAATAAGATTCTACCGCCATATCTGCTGCTATTTTACTTGCAGAATATGGTGATTGACCTTGCAATGGATGGTTTTCATTTATCGGAATGAATTTTGCTGTACCATAAACTTCACTAGTAGAAGTATGAATTAAGCGACTCACGGCGGGTGAATCCAAACAAGCCTCAAGGATATTTAAAGTACCTGTAAGATTTGTTTCAAAATAACTATATGGAGCAACATATGAATATGGAATGGCTATAAGCGCTGCCAGATGAAAAACTGTATTTTGATCCCTTAAAACTTTTTTCATAAAAAACGGGTCACGAATATCACCCAAAATAGCTTTTAGATTTCTAGGTTTTTTTTTATGAATTAAATCACTTAGCCAACCATAATTTCCAAATGAATTATAATAACAAAGTGCTGTTACTTCGAAATTTCTTTCTACAAGCTCTTCTACGAGATGACTCCCAATAAAACCATCAGCTCCTGTAACAAAGACTCTGCCAAGTTCTCTATTAGACATTACTTATTATCCTTTAAAATAGAGATGATATTCACTATTCGCTTTTAAATATTCTTCAGGATGTCCAATATCAATCCAATATTCATGCAACAAGTATGGAATGACTTTTTTGCCATCTGAAATACACATTTTTATAAAATCTGTCATATCTAAATATTTATTACTATTTATAAGCCGTGTTATATCAGGGTTTAAAACATAAATACCAGCATTAACTAGAAAATTTAGAGTTGGTTTCTCTGATAAAGACATTATATTATTATAACCAATTTCAACAACTCCATAAGGGACTTTATATTGAAAAGGCCTCACAACACAGGTTATTTCAGCCCGATTTTTTTCATGTTCTTCTAAAATTTTATTATATTGAATATTTGATAATATGTCTGCGTTGCATACAATCAAAGGTTCAGTAATAAAATTATTAATTAAACCTATTGATCCAGCAGTACCTAACGCGATTTTTTCTCTAACAAAATGAAAATTTAAATCTGCAAATTTACTTGTGCTTAAAAATTCTTCTATTTGATTTGCTAAATAGTTCGTAGAAATATAAAAATTTTTAAATCCCTGCTTATAAGCTCGATTAACAAGAGTCTCAATTATTGGCTTTCCACCGACTACCGCTAAAGGTTTGGGTCTATCGTTTATAATTGATTTTAACCGTGTTCCCAGCCCTCCTGCCAAAATAAATATATAATTTGAAAAACACTTATTTAGTTGAATTTCGTCATTCACATTGTCTGAAAATCGGATATCATGCAAACCTAAAATATAAATATCAACAATTTTTCCGAAATCATCAACCAGTGGAATTTCCCTTTTGCCGACCCTATGAGCAAGATCGAATAACTGATTTGCTGAAGAGTTAAAACTTCCTATAACAGGATTAACATTCATCCATTTTTCAGAAAAATCATTTAGTGATGCCCCTCTCAAAAGAGCTCTTCGAATATCACTATCAGTTAGAATTCCCAATAGTTTTGAATCTGCAGCAGATGAAATACAGACAATAAGTAGTCCGGATTTTGTCAATGATGCAAGACAATCCATTAATGTTGACCTACTTGACAACACGGCTTCGTTAAAGTTTGGTGAAAATTTGTTCATTTTTCAATACCAATGGTAAACATCATATCTTATACACCTTGAATATAGAAAATATTCCTAAACATTATAACTAGACATTCATTAATGATATCGAATTAAAAGTTAGTTTTCAACTAGTTCTTCAAAATTATTTAAATTTATATAAAAATTGCTAAATTTTACCATATCAACAAATTAAGCAATAAATTATTTATCACATAATTCTCTTTCAATAATATTCAGAATTTTCTCCTTAGCATAAATGCTCTGCACAATATATTTATCGACTAAAATATCTGATAATTGAAGTTTACTTATAAATTGAATTAAATCATCCTTAACATAATTTTTTATTTTAAATTCGATATCTTCGCTATGAAAATGGGTATTTAAATCTGAGTTACCTGATAGATTTATAAATCCAATTTTTTTTCCCAACGCAAGAGATTCAACTGCTGCAGTAGAAAATGAAGTTAATACAATTTTCGCCGAGGATATTGCTTCATATACATTCATAGAATTACGATCTATATAACAAATATTTTCGGAAATTAAATTATACTTTTTTAAAGTATCCAGTTCATTATTATATTTTGGAAAATATGCAATCTTAAGATTCTTATATTCTGAAGCGATTAAATTAAAAGCTTTTATATTTTCTGTTTCATTTTTTTTATAGCTAAAATAATGACTCATATTTTCATCAAAAGAAGATGAGTCTATAAAGGATCCAACATATATAATATCAAATGAGAATTTACTTTCAAATTTATTTTTTAAAAATTCAGACAATCTTAATGAACCTAGTTCAATAATTTCATTAAACAAGCAACCTCCATAAATTCTTAAATTACAAGTCGATTTCGAGGTTAATGAAAAATAAATATCAGCATATGAATAATTCGCATCACTTTCGATAGTTCTAATTCCATTCTGAATGGTTAGCAATTTAGCGCCACTTACTTTTGACTTTATAAACGGAAACCCATTATCATTTCCAGATAAAATAACTTTTGGCTGAAATTTATATTTAATATACTTCCCAGAATATGTATTAAATACAAGTAACATATTTAATATATCAAAATTAATATGCAATTCTTTTTTAATTTTTTTAATATAAAAATTTGACTTTATAAACATGATAATTATTTTAAAAAAATCTCTACATAAAAACTTACTTAATGTCGTAATATTTAGTGATTTAAATTTATTCTTTCTAATTTCACTGTCAGAGAAATAATAAAAGCTTTTCAAGCTTCCTTCGTACCATTCATCAATTAGTACATCATAATTATTTTTTCGATCATAACTAACTAATGACAAGAAACTCCCATGAAACACTCTAAGAATAAAGTAAATAGTAAATGGAATCCTTACAAATTTCATTCCCTTAGATAATTTATATTCATGCTCAGTAATAAGAATTTTTTTTATAAATAAAAAAATAATTTTTTTTTCTACACCAAGATTTTTATATATAAAATTTGCATATGCACTTATTGTATTAATATTTTCTAAATCATTAAGTATATTAATATTTTTTCTAATTACATGTGAGTATTCCTCAGGAACAGTAAAATCACATAGTTTTAAATTCATAAATTCCTTAAAATTAAATTTTTACAAAAGAATTCAAATCAATAACTTTATCCGCAGATCTAAGAATTCCCTGACGATGAGATACTATTATGATTGTAGTTTTCTCTTTCAACTTTTCAACTGTAGTTACAATTTCTGACTCTATTTTCTCATCTAAATTAGCAGTTGCTTCATCTAGAAGCAATATGTGTGGATTATTTAGGAGTGCCCTTGCCAAACAAATTCTTTGCTTTTGCCCTGCTGATAAACCCGTTTGATCCTCAGATATATAATAATCTAAAGTACACTTCTCTACTAATTCTTTCAAACTAGATGCTTCTACGGCTAACATTATATCCTTATCATTCACTTCCCTTTTAATTCCATATAATAAATTTTCCTTAATTGTTCCTTTTACTAAGAATGGTTCAGCTCCTACATAACCTACTCTTACCTTCATATTTTGAAAAAATAAGTAAGGATTCGTATTTGAAATAAAAATACTTCCCTTTGTTGGTTTTAAAATTCCGAGTAAAAGCATTAAAAGAGTGCTTTTACCAGATCCGCTTGATCCTATTATTCCAACACATTCACCAGGCTTTATACTGAAATCAATATTTTCTAAAATCGTACTATTCGTTTCAGGATAAGTAAATGAAACTTCATTGAAGTGGATAGAAGGAATATCACTTAATTCAGAATAATTGCAATTTGTTTTATTAGTTTCACTAGGAGCACTTAACTTTATTTTTTTTTCGTTGCCAAAGAAAGATAAATTTTTTAATATTCTTTCTAAATTTTCATGATCTTCTTCAGCTATATTTTTGAAAAATTTAATTGCCGTCATTGCCTGAGAAGAATATGTGTTAATAACACCATAATAGTTTATTAATGAAGATAAGCTTTGGATAAAACGAACCAATAAATAAATAAATGAAACTAATACTAAAGGTGATGTTTTCCATTGCACTATACTAAAATATATAGTAGAAACAAGTAATATAATTCCTAAAAATGAAGGAATTGTTGTATTTAAAACATTCAATATTGATGCTTTTATGGATTTTGATGAATATCTTAATATATTTTTAATAAGAGAATTATATTCAATATATGCGCTTTTCATAATATTAATAAATAATAAATTACGAGAAATTCTCTGAATTCCTTGATTTAACTTCAGCTGTTCAATTGGAATTAGATCTGCAATTGTTCTAACTAATTTATTAACTTTTAAACAAATTAATCCGATAATTGACAAACAGAGCATACAAAAAATAGTTTCTTTCCACGATGTAAGAAACAATAATATCACAAGAAACAAACATTGAATAGACATAGACAGCAAATATATAAAGCTAGAAATAAATAAATTAGTTTTAGGAAATATCTCAGACAACCTATAATTCATTTCTGACACATCATTACTAGTTTTTGATTTATTGTATAAAAAATCAGAAATTGAATATATCCTTAATCTAGAACTGCAATATTCATTTATAAAATTGTTACTATGATTGACAATAACCTGAAAAATAAAGCGTAATATACCCACACATATTAGCATCAATATTGCTTGATAAATGTCAATATTTCTTAGAGAATAATTTAAAATCTTTGGAGAAGAATCTATTATACCTAAATTTATTAAAAATAACTGCAAAAATAGCGCAACAAATAATTCTATAACGGCTAAAAATAATGAGAAGAAAAAATTTATTGCAAGCCAAAATAGAGATCGAAATCCAATAAATCGAATCAACAATTTAATATTCTTTTTTATAGTCAAATTCATATGTTTATATCACCAATGATTTTTTTACAGCTTTTCAATTTATCGTTAAAAATTATATCATTTATTGTATCTATCCACTCTTTATCCCAAGTTAAAGAGCTCCTTCCAAATTGCTCAATAAAAATTTTAACTGCATATTGTACCTTTTCAGAATACCACCAATCTTCTAAGTAGTCAAAAACTTCATTAATTTTGCTAGCAGCTGATTCTGGATTTGAATGAAAAATTCCAGCTTCATGAAGCAATTTAAAATAACTTTCTGAATATTTTGAAATTACCCAATGATCACAATTCCAAAAAATAATTGTTGGCTTATTTAAGGAAAGACTTTGAATGAATGTCGTATTCATATTATCACTTATAAATAGACGACATTCTGCAAGTTTTTCTTTGAAATCTTCAGGATTGTTATTCCTTATTATATTAATTTTTTTTAATTTATCGCATAACCTTTGCTGAATATCCCAAACAGAGTCTTCTGGAAATAGTCTAATAATTAATTTATTTCTAACTTTGTGATCTAGACTTTTTGCAAATCTAATTTGCCAATTCAAATATTCCAAAAACTGATCACCGATTGGTGCTGAATAATAATTAGAATGATAATTTTGAATAAGAGTCCCTGTTAAAATTACACTATCAGTCATTTTTTTATTTTTAAATTTATTTATTAATATTGGACTAGGCAATGGAATGGTTTTATATAGGCAATTTTTCCATCCCCATGTTATATAATAGTTGTTTATTTTTAACTCAAACTCTTCAGAATTATTGTTTAATCTATTTCCGTAACCACCACCATGCTGAATTCCAATTGTCATTGCACCATTTTCTGCACAATATGCAAACCATAGTGCAAAATGACTATTAGTATATAAAACTGTATCTTGTAGTATGTACTTTGGAACTCTATTTCCATAAAATTTTATTGAGTCTAAAAGCATTGAATCTAATTGTTCTAAATATTGCATAGGTAAATTATTTTCTAAACTCTTGATTAGAATTCTATAAAATTCATCATCAGAGTCAACTTCACTATAAGAACTTCTAAGACTTTTATTAATTAAAAATTTTTTATTACTTGAAAATTTTTTACACCTATTAATCCCAATTTTTAATTTTGACTTAATAACCAATTTTATCTGCTGAGATATCGTCAATTGATTCGAAAAAAGTTTTACATCTGAGTTGTAGCATAAAATAGATATAAATTTCCAGATATAGTTTTTTATTTTATTAACAACAAAATTATTTTCGGATATTTTATTATTAAAGTTATTAATTTTTTTTATATCTATTATTTTTATTTCATCTAAATTTCTTATTATTTGCGAGGAAACTTGCAAATTCCATTCTTCGGACTTCATAATGTTTAAGTATTCAGAAATATCATAAATAGTAATATATGAATTTTCATCTAACAAATAAGTACTTAATTTTTCATTATATAATTCAATAGCTTTTTTAATATGAATATATTTGTCATAAAAATTAGTAATATAATATATTAGAAATGGAGTTAAAATTGTTCGCCAAAATTTATCTGAATAATTTTTATTAGTAAAATTATTTATTTTTATTTTTAAATGGGAAATCACTTCATCTTGCAGCTTGTTTAAATAATTTACGCGACTTTGATTATTTTCATAATCATTCCATATATTTTCAACTGTTTCTGTATCTAGGTTTTTCCACATTTCCTTTCGTTTATATAGCTTACATGATTCAGACATAAAAATGATCTTCTGCTCTTTATCCCAAAAATCTTCATTTGAAGTATAAACTAAAAACATATAAACCTCTTTAAAAACAATTGTATTTTATTATTGTACATAATTTTTTATTTAAAATTACTTTAAAAATTATAAAAATACTTCCTTAATTTTATCATTATCAGTTTGAGATCGGATTTACAATCATCTTTATAAAGACTCTAAATGAAAATAATATAAGATAAAAACACCTAAATATTCTTGGAAACATAAAAACTGACATTAATAGATTTTCATATCCTTTATAAAATTTCCCTACCTCCACATAGTTTTTTGATTTTACATAATAAACTACTGCAAGTCTTTGCCTATATTTAATTCTATTTATTAGATTCTTTTTTATATTTTTGTAATAATGCTCATTCAATACTGACATAGTTGCTTCACTATTTTTTTCAACATTTTTACTTTCATTTTTATCGTGTAAATGATATTCACCAAGAACGTCATTAATAAATTTTATTTTTATCTGATGATACATAATTTTTAGCCAAAAATCATAATCTTCTGCTGTGATAAATGTAGTATTTTCAGACATAAAGTTAACCATTCTTGCTACAGATAACTTCAAAACTACTGCAGATGGACTGAGCTCATTTCCTCTAAAAAACAATTTTTCATAAGTTGCATTTTTCTCAGGACCATAGATTCTTTCTCTAATTTTTTTATTATTATAAATAAACGCTTCCCCATGACATACTAAATCATATTTATTTTGAATATGATTCATACATATTTCTAGCTTATTTTTATACCAAATATCATCAGAGTCTAAAAAAGCAATATATTCAGTTTCAGCAATTTTCATTCCGTAATTTCTTGATGCTGCAATTACTCCATTATTTGAAAAATTGACCAATACAATTCGCTTGTCATTGAATGAATTAACAACTTCTTCTGTATTATCTGTAGAATAGTTATTTACTATAATTGCAATCCATTGGTCAAAAGATTGATTAATAATTGATTGAATAGCATTTTTTAACATATTTGCATGATTATAAGTCGGAATAATTATCGTCACAATAGCTTTCATTTGATCACCTAATAATGTTTCATCAAGCCATTTTTAAAAATATTTTCTTATAAACAAATAATCATAATATCCATTTATTTTTTTATTAAACAAATTACTATCATCTCTTTTAATTATCTCCGTTCTTCTAATCAAATAAGGATTATAATTTTTTAAAGTATTAATATCTGATATACTACAGCCTGATAGTGAATAGCCACACTCTTTAACTAAGTTTATAGTTTCATTTGTATAACTACCATGAGGATATGTCATCGATGTAATTCGATGACCTAGAAGATCTTCCAAATAATTTTTACTAAATAATAATTCATTTCTTTGAACTTTGATAGTCTGATTTGCTAAAATTGGATGAGATTTAGTATGCGCGCCAATTTCACAAAATGGCATTTCAGATACTCTACGTAATTGTTCCTTTGTAAAAAAATATTTTTTTCCAATAAAATCTGTTGTAATAAATATTGTAAATGGGATTGATAATTCGCATAAAATATCAGCAGCAAGCATATTATCCTCATATCCATCATCAAATGTCAAACAAATAGAGTTTTTATTTAAGACTTCTTTATTAATTAATTCTGAAAATTTTAAAAAATAACTAATATTTTTTAAAATTTTCAGATGTGATTCAAATGTATCTAAATCAATGCTGATCCCATAGTTATCATGCTGCAGTTCTGTACCAAATGCATGATACAAAAGAACTCGACATCCTTTTATATTAATATATTTTCGATAGATATTAAAATATAAAACTGCGAGCGTATCCTTTATTGCTCCTCTCAAATTTGCACCTATATATTTAAAAGTTATTGATTTAAAAATGAGATTGACAGTAAATTAATGTTTTATCAATCTCCTCTTCTATCGCTCCTGAAAGCTTAAATCCAGTCGATTCAATTTTATTAATACAATATGTAAAAGTAGGATTACCATGACCTTCATCACCAATATCTTGCATAATAATTTTAGGTGTAAATTTTAAGACATCTTGACATCTTTTTGAAATCAGTTTTGCCATATCATATACAGTCAATGTATTTTTTCCACCAAGATTAAATATTCCGTCATAAATATTAATTTTCTGATCAGATAAAAGGTGTAAAATGCAATTTTCGATATCTCCAATTGGAATAAAATCTCTTTTTTGCATTGGATTTTTTAACGTCATACATTTATTTTCTATTACTTCTCTGCATAAATTATTTACCAATAAACTCCATCTATTAATATTCTTTGAAACTGGATAGCCAAAACCATTCGATAGACGTAGGACTAGTCCAGTTATTTTTTTATTGGAATGATAACTTAATATCAGATCTTCTGCCATTCGATGACATATAGAATATGGATGCCTCGGCTTAGGTAAAGACTCTTCATTTATATCACCGATTAAAGGACTTCCATAAATATGGGCAGTAGAAAAATATATTATTTTTTTTACATTACTTTTTTCAGCTGCACTTAATAAATTATATGTATAAATACAAGTTTCAATAATTGCTTTTTCAACATTATTTGCTGAATCGATTTCATTTGGCGTTGAAAGATGTAATATAGTATCAATACCTTCACAACAGTCCATAATAGATTTTTCTGAAGTAAAATCTATTATTCTTAAATATGGAATATTTATATCAATATTTTTATTTCTAGAAGTTGAATAAACTTCATATTGATTAGATTCGGAGAGCTTTTTAAATAATCTACTTCCTAAATATCCAAGTCCTCCAGTAATTAAAATTTTTTGTGTCATAAAGTACTCATTATAAAGTTATTTAAATTATATGATTTCTATTTATTAATTAAACCCCATTTATACGGAATAATTTCACTTAATGGATCTAAGCGTTCTATTTCATGGCTGCTATGTGGTATGCTTGCACAATTTGCAACAATTGCAGTTTCGTTTCCCAGCCCTTTAAAACCATTCCAAATTTTTGGTGGCACTGAAACTAAAAGGTAGTTATCAACCCCTAAAAATATTTCCTGAATATTTCCTCTGGTCGGGCTATTTTCTCTGTCATCGTATAGTACAAATTTTATATTTCCATATGGAACACAATAATTTAAAGTCATTTCTTTATGTATATGCCATCCTTTAATAGCATTTGGATAAACACAAGAAAAATATATTTCTCCAAATGATTTAAAAACTTCTGAATCGTTTCTCATCATATGCATAATTTTTCCTCTTTCATCTAAAATTTGTTTCAAAGGAGAAATTCTTACGCCATGTATCATGCATTAATGTCCTTATAAAAGTTATTATTGTTTAATTTCTCAAATCAATTTACAATAATTACTAAAATTATATTCTTAATTAGAGAATACCCATGGAGCATTTCCATTATCATACATCTCATTTAACAATTGGTATTCTCTATATGTGTCCATAGGTTGCCAGAATCCTTCATGCTCATAGACCATTAATTGTTTTTCAGAGACAAGTCTTTGCATTGGATCTTTTTCAAATACTAAGCTATCGTCATCAGTTAAGTAATCTAATAACTCTCTTCTACACACAAAATAACCACCAGAAATCAGTCCCCCTGTCGTTTGTGGCTTTTCATTGAACTCAGTTGCTAAGCCATGACTATTGCAAACAAGCTCGCCAAATCTACCAGGAGGCCGAACTCCTGAAACTGTTAGTATTTTGCCGTGTGACTTATGAAAATTTACCAATTTATTAATATTAATATCACTTAAACCGTCACCATAAGTTAACATGAAGTTTTCATCATCATTTAAATATTTTCGAATTTTTCTAATTCTTGATCCTGTCATAGCTTCAAGACCTGTTTCAGCCAAGGTTACTTTCCAATCAACATTTTTTGAATTTCCAAAGTACTCAATATTTTGGCTATCACCTAATGATATTGTAAAATCACTTGTATGTGCTCTGTAATTTAAAAAAAAATCTTTTATAACTGTATTTTTATAACCTAGACAAAGTATGAAATCTTTATAACTCCAATTTGAGTAATAATTCATAATATGCCACAGAATTGGAATACCACCTATAGGTATCATAGGTTTCGGTATATTATCAGCGACATCTCTTATTCTAGTTCCTTTTCCTCCACACAATATCACTGTTTTCATTTTAACATCCCTCTTAAGTGTTAATAACTAGAAATCCTTATTTTATAACCCTTAGCTCAAACGTTATTGAGTTTAATGGAAATAAATGAGAAAGCCGCATTTCATAAAAAACTCTATGCTTTTCAGCTATGTAAATCATAATTCTGTGCCAAAATCGAATTCTTTCTTTTTTAAATTCTTTATCGAATTCAATTTTTTTAACTCTAAATTTAACTTTAGCATAAGCATACTTTTCAAAATAAATGTTTGTTGGATCAAAATAATCAAACCAAAATGAACTAAAAAAATTTCTGTGAGTTGGATCTATATATGCATATACACTTCTAAAGTAAGGTACAGAAATTATTATATTTGCGCCATTCTTTGATATTCTATATATTTCCTCTAATACTTTTACAGGATCTGAAAGATGCTCCAGCACATTATCCATTATAATTTCATCGATTTCATTTTCATCAAATGGATAAGGATATCTGTCAAGATTGTGTATAATATCCACATTCTTCAAACTTAGACTGTCAACTCCGATATAACCTTCTTTCTTAGAGTTGCCACACCCTAAATCTAATTTTTTCACAGTTTCACCTTTAAAAATTTTGATAATTTTTTATATTTTCATATAAATTCATATATTTTCTAATAGCAACTTTTGCCTCGAAATATTTTTCAAAACGAATCTTAGCGTTCTTTCCCATTTTTTCTCTAATATCAGAATTATTTATAAGAAAAATTAGAGCTTCTGCAATTGATAAATAATTTTTAGACTCTACAATTATCCCTGTCTTCATATGCTCTATTTGCTCTATTATTCCTGAAATATTTGAAGCAATCACTGGCTTTCCTAAACTCATGGCTTCTAAAATAATATTAGGAAAATCCTCGTTAGAAATAGATGGTAAAACTATAATATCAGAACCATTAATTAGGTTAAATATATTTTTTTCTCTTCCGATAAATTTTAAATATTTTTCAATTTTATTATCATTTGCAAATTGTTTAAGTGCATCAAATTCTTTACCTTCACCTTCGACGATAAATATAATTTTATTCAAAATAGGTGCTGCATTTTTTCTTAAATAATCAATTGCATGAAGCAGATACAAATGTCCTTTTCTTTTCTCTAAAACTGCTATAATAGAAACAACAATGTCCTCGTCATTTAATTCCAATCGTTTCTTTAATTGAATGTTACTTTCATTAATGCTTCTTAGGGTAATTCCATTATGAATAGATACAAATCTATTTTTATGCACACTTGGTATTAATTTGCTTAACTTATCTCTCGCATAATTCGACGCAGTTATAAAACAAGTTACTAAGTTAAATGTAATAAAATCTATTGGAAAATCAATCACTCTTGATAAAGATCTATACGGTATAGGAATATTATTTACAGTGTATATTATTTTTTTTATCCCAAGTATTTTTCCAGCTAATACTGCGCTATTACATGAAATTGCTCCTGGATAATTTCCGTTATTTATATGTAGAATATCGATTTTTTTCCCATAAAAAAAACTAATAATCTTGCAAAAATTAATCACATATATAAATATCTTGAGAAAATTTATAAAAACTGAAGCAATAAAGCTTGGAATTTTATAATGTAAAAGTCTCCTTTTTAACTCTGATGAATCTAATAAGTTCAAAGGGTAAATAAACTCATATTTATTTAATCTGAGAAATAATTCATTTTGATATTTATCTGAAAACCTAAACGAAAAAGATAGATCATGAATTTTTTTTAATTCATCTGAGTTCATAAAATTTATTATCATGTTTTCGCATCCAGCAAGATAATCACAATCTGAATGATAATGTATTCTCAATTTTTCCCTCAATTTTTAAAACGCTTTTATAATAGTCAATCGTTTTTAATAAACCTTCATTTAAGCTGGTTGCAGGTTTCCAGTGCAATTCATTCATTGCTTTACTATTATCAGCCGAATAATTTTTTATATCATTTTCTCTATGATCTTTCAAGCCAAATTTAATTAAACCATAATTTCCTATAAGTTCTTCAACTTTAAGAGCTAAATCTCTTAATTTTAATATTTGACCACTAGAGATGTTATAAACTAAATTATTTTTTTCTTCACCGTGAACGAGGGCTAAAATAATTGCATCACAAATATCATCTACAAATATATAATCTCTAGTTTGTAAGCCATCAGTCATATCAAATTCTTGTTTTAAAAGCAAAGAATTGATAAGTGAAGGAAGAAACATGTCTAATTTTTGTTCTGGCCCATAAGCAATGGATGGTCGAATAGTTATTAATCTAAATTTTTCTGCTTGAGATATTATTTTACCCATTAAATAACTCGCCGTTTTTGACCATGAATAAGGCGATATCGGTGATTCAATTATATTTCCATCATACTTTAATTGATTATTTCCATATTCTTCACAAGTTCCAACATTAATTATCAATTTTATGGAACTTACATTTACTGCTCCGCTATATATATTTAATGACCCTAAAATATTTGTTTGCATTGCAGCATAGAAATTTTCAATACAATAGTTTCTCTCTTTGAATGCAGAAAGATTTATTATTGCATATGGATTTTCTTTCTTAATTACATGTTCGACAAAATTTTTATCTTCAATCTTGCCATTGTAAGAGGATGAAGTACTACTTCGAGAAACTGTTATAATATTTCCTTTAAAATCTATTTTTTTCAGTTTTTTTATCAAACATTTTCCAATAAAACTGGTCGAACCAAAAATAAAAATCTTTTTATCATTAAACGCATCAAGTTCATTCATTTTAATCATTAAAATTCCTTATTAATTACAAATTAATTATAACTTTCGAACTACCAAACAATAGTTAAGACAAAGCTTTTCATTGTAAAAATATTTATCAAATTTTAATGCACATATATTCAATATTGGATAAACAAATATTTTCCGAACTTTTCTTAAAAATCTTTTTAATGGATATGTAAATTTATTTGTATAATTGATGTGCGAATATATCGAAACCATCTTAGTTTGTATGAGTGCTGCAAATGCTCCCTCAATTGGATATAATTCAATAATTTCAAATCCTGCATTTTTAAAATGAGAGATAAGTGAATACTTAGTAAATCTGTAATAATCATATGGTTCAGAGTGTAGTTGCCATAACTGAGGAACTGTAAATATAGCAATTCCATTTTTTTTTAAAAGCCTATGACATTCATTTATAAAACTTTCCGTATTGAATACATGCTCTAAGACTTGAGTAGAAAGCAAAGTATCAAATGATTCGCTCATTAAGCCAGTATTCTCACAATCACAATATAAATCAGCTTTTGTTTCATTTCCATAATTTGATTTCATAGTCAATTCATTATCGATACCATAATAAGATTTTACATATTTTAAAAAAATTTCTTCATATGGTTTTTTTCCGCAGCCTATATCAATTAAATTTCCTTTTGCATATTTTTTTGACTCTTTTTCCATGCATTTTGATATATTATTCTCTACAATTTTAACTTCTGACCAGTATGATTTAATATTTGAAAAGAAATTATTTTTATTCATTTTATTCTTTCTTGAGAACAATAATCATATCGTTTCCATCTTTTATATTTGTCTTTTCCATTATTTTATTCATTTTCCATGCCTCATAAATTGACATGTTTTTATATGCATCTAACTCTTCAAAGTATTTACTTGAAAAATAATATAATCCTGGATAAGAAAATGTAATAGAATCAATTATTTTTAAATTATTTTTGTCCGCATAATTCTGAATATTATCAAGACTAAAGTGATATAAATGTATAGGTAATTCTAAGCAATTTGGATACATTTTATATACATGTCCATCTATATTTGGCACACATATTATTGCAATTCCTTCACTATATAAATGCTCACTGATGAATTTAAAATATAAGCTTGGCTTGTCAACATGCTCTAAGGACCAATTCATTCTAATGATATCAAATTTTTGAGTATTAGGAATCGAGTCTATTGAATCAAATGATTTAATATTTAATTTATCTAAAATAGATCTAGCTTTATCTGAAAAATCACAACCAAAAACATCTAAAAATTTCCTATAATAATAAAGACTTGATTTCGACCCAAAAAAATGAGTTGATACACCACTACCACACCCAATATCAAGGATTTGTCCACGTTTATTTTTTATATTTAATTTTAAGTATTTTTTCACAGGATCTTCAATTTTAGGAGTTATGCGCTGGATAAAATATGGATGAAGAAATTTAAATGGATTAAGCATGATAACAAAAATTGTGTTTGAAAATTTATTTAAAAGTAACTCAATATTTTTTTTTAAAAAACTTTTTTTAGAATGAAATGAATAATTGTTACTATAAAATAGATTCATATATGAAAATTTTGGTCTAGGATTTGTAAATTTTAAATTACAATTATTACATTTAACAACATGAAAAATATCATTAGTAGTATTGTATATTAAGTCTTTTTGTTTTGCAATTTTAGTATAGCTTTTGCTCCCACATAAATCACAATTTATAGTTTCATAGATCATGACTAACTCTTTTTCAAAATATTTTAAACTTGTTTACAATTTATTATTTTCAAAATTAGAAAAAATTTGTTTATCTTCGATCGATGTAAAGTAATTCTGGGTGTAAACATTTGTTTCTGCACTTATGACAAGTTCCTCATCTTTTTGCTCATGTAAAGATAGTATCTCCAATAATTCATCGGATTTCAGCCATTTTTCATTTATTTCAGATGAATATCTAAAACCCTCTTTCACTTTAATTCCTTCATTTATGCGATTTGTATCTAGATACCAATTGTGTATTGCTGGATGAATAACATAATAGTCATTATATTCATAGGTATAATCAGCATCATCTTCACCAATCATACATTCATGCAATTTTTCTCCAGGTCTTATACCGATAATTTTTATTTCACATTCAGGTGCTATTGCATGGGCTACATCTATAATTTTCATACTAGGAATTTTAGGTACGTATATTCCGCCACCAAAATTCACTTCAAAGGCTTTTAAAACGAGATCTATCCCCTGATCTAAAGTGATCCAAAAACGTGTCATTCTTGCATCAGTTATTGGCAATATACCCGATTTTTTAGATTTTAAAAAAAAGGGAATCACACTTCCTCTAGATCCAAGAACATTGCCATATCGTACTACAGAAAATTTTGTCCCATTTACTCCTGAATATGAATTCCCTGCAACAAAAAGCTTGTCTGAGCAAAGTTTAGTCGCGCCATATAAATTAATTGGGTTTGAAGCCTTATCTGTTGAAAGGGCAATAACTTTTTTTACCCCTAGATCAATACAAGCATCAATCAAATTTTGAGCCCCAATTACATTAGTTTTTATAAACTCAAATGGGTTATATTCTGCTGCAGGAACTTGTTTCAACGCAGCTGCATGCACAACAAAATCGACTCCATTTAATGCTCGACGAAGTCTTGATTGATCTCTAATATCACCTATAAAATATCGAAGACACGAATACTTTTCCACAGGAAATTCTTTTGCCATTTCAAATTGCTTCAATTCATCTCTACTAAATACAATTATTTTCTTTGGTTTATATTGATTTAAAATTCTTCTAACAAATCGTTTACCAAAACTCCCTGTCCCACCAGTAATTAAAATGCTTTTATTATTTAGCATAATTTTTCCTATTTATATAAATCTTTTAATCATTTATTTTATAAATTTTATCATTACTATCTGATAAAATAAGTTCTAATTCACTTCTTATAACTCCATAAATTATACTATTTAAATATTTTCCATTTTTAAAAACATTATTTCTTAATATACCCTCTTTTTTAAATCCAATTTTTTCTATTAGCTTTGATTTTTTAATGTCAATTTCATAAACTTCGCACCAAATACGCTCTAGATTCAAATCAAAATAAGCATATCTAATTAAAGCAGTAGCAACATCAGGTGCGTAAACATCATCTATATATAAGTTATTAATACCTATATACATTGATAACTCAGCATTTCTATATATAAAGTTAATATTACATAATCCGCATACTCCAATCAATTCTTTTGTTAATGAATCAAATACTCCAAACATTAAGTTATTTGAATTTTCAGAATTGATTTTATTGAGCCATCTTTGCTGATCATCATAATTTAATTCTTTATATTCTCTAAAATACTGTCTAAATTCACTATTATTTCTCCAAATTTGGAGTATTTTCAAATATTTTTCTTCAATGGGCATGAGATAAATGGATTCAAATTGAATCACTGTATATCCTCCCAACAAATAGGAGTAGAATCTTCCATATCTTTATTTATATGTTTTCCAATTACTTTGTGAAAATCTTTTGGTAATATTCCTTTTTGTGGTCTCAATAATACTGAGTTTTCTAATGTAATTCTCTCACCTTTTTGCAGTTTTCCTTTAGTGACTAAGCCTCTTCTTTGTAATATTTTTGTTTCTTCTTCGCATTCTTCAATTTTTTTCCATGGTTTTCCTAATGCTAATTCTAAATTTCTAATCTGCTTACTCATTTCAGTAAATTCGACTAAATTCATAGCAAATGCATGATCTGGACCTTCTCGTGATTTATCATCAGTAAAATGTTTTTCTATCACTCTAGCTCCTAAGGCTACAGCACCTAGAGGAACCGTTAATCCAGGTGTATGGTCAGAGTATCCTGTAATGCACTCATACATTTTACTATATGCTTCTATCACTCTAATGTTTGAAAATGAAAAATCTGTTGGATATTGAGTCACACATTGAAGAAGAATTACGTCACCACTTCCATATTTATTCAAGATATGCATCGCTTCATCAATTTCTGAAAATGATGATGCACCTGTTGCGAGCAATATTGGTAAATTTGTTTCTGCAGCAGTTTTTAGAAAATCAACATTACTTATTTCTCCTGAACCTATTTTGATTGATGTAATATTATTTTTTACTAGCTGCTCTAAAGCCTCAATATCATAGGGAGCTGACATAAACTCTAAACCTAGTTCTTCTGAATATGCTTTTAATTCTATAATCCATTCCAGGGGCAACTCTGCTGATTTATATACTTCACCAACCGATTTTTTCCAGTTTGATTGAAATGAAGTATTTTTAAAATTTTTTTCACTGATAATTTTTTCTGCCTTAAATGATTGAAATTTTGCTACTTGAGCTCCACATTTATAAGCATCATATATAAGTTTTTTTGCTCTATCTATAGAACCATCAAAATTACTTCCAATTTCTGCAATAATTAAAGTTGGATTATGGTATGAAATTTTATATTTTCCTATCTTAATTTCTTTCGAGAACATAGGCACCTCAATAATTAATTTCTGATATTATATCTTCACAAGAAAATTTTATTTCCTTAGAGCAAATAATAGATTGGTTTAACACTCTTTTTGCTTTTGTGTTTAAATTCATTTTATGTTTTATAATATTTTCATGTAGATTGTATTTTTTAAATATCTGAAAAATTAATTCATACTTTGAGCATGAATCATAGGATGAAATATGATAAACATTTTTTTTATAATATATTTCTTTATCTCTACAAACTGCCCAGTCATAGATCCATTGATTAAGTCTATTTATGGACACAGGAGTTATCATATTGTCTACGAATCCATATATTTTTTGTTTTTCAGCATGATACAGTAATTGCCCAAGAAATCCATTATATTTTTCTTCTGCATGAAAACCTACTGGAGTAGCCCTTATGATTACATAATTTTTTGAAGCTAAATTCTTTAAAATTTTTTCACATTCAATTTTTAAATATGAGTAAATATTTACAGGATTCAATGGTTCTACTTGATCATTTCTTGTTGAGGGTTCAATACCCCATAAAACCGCATCCGTTGATAGAAATAATATTGGTATTGAGTGCTGATTTAATATATTAATAAATTTTTCAAAATTTATTTTAAACTTTTTAATTTCATCATTTGACATATTTTCAATTGCATCTAGATTAACTGGAAAGGCTAAAAAAATAACTGAATTTATTTCACTTATGAAACTCATAACTTCCAATGGATTAGAAAAAATATCAATATTATAAAAATTTTTGCTATTCATCCATGGTTTTTTATTTCTAAAAATTTCTATCAAATTATTTTTATTAAATAGATTTAGTAAATTACTTCCAACTAACCCTGTTGAGCCTACTATTAAAATTTTGTCTCTTAATAAATTTTGCATAGCAAAAATTGCCTTTAAGCATTATTTCATATTTTTTCAACAGTGCATATTTATCGGATACCAAAGTTTAAATTACTGATTATTGCACTATTGACAATTTAACACATCCAAAATTTAAAATACAAATAAATCACGTTTATTTTTTTGATATTTTTTTAAATAATTTTATTTTATTCTAAAAATTACTAACTCTTCACCTCAGCGGCATCCCCATTCGTAACGGCAGGCATGAAACGGGCGACTATTTTCTTGAGGGCATCCATCCCGGATTCTTTTGTCATATAAAAGACATTTTCATATTTAAAACCACCATCACCTTGATCGACAATGTTGCTGCTAAAAAAGATAAAAGGCGTGTTAATTTTTTCTTCACGTAAGGCTACCAAAAAGTGTGGGCCCGTCATTCTCGGCATGCGCACATCGCTTATTATTGCCACAATTCTTTCCGCAATGGCTTTTTTATCTTCTTGCTGAAAGTATTCTAGCGCTTGCAGTCCATCTTCTGCTTCCACCGACTCCCAGCCCGATTGTTTCATGGCACGTTTAACCAGTCTGCGTATGTCAGATTCATCGTCTACAATAAGGACAAGTGGCTTCGCACTGCCTGTGTATTTTTGTGCTGAGCCTGCTTCGGCATTTTCTGTTCCTTCTTCTTTTTGTGACTCTTCTTCTTGGAAACAAGTTAAGCCAAGGCTAAATAAAATATGTGATTCTTGCAGCATGGCTTCGAATTTTGCACTGCCTGGCATTTTATTTGCAAATTTTTCGAGAGTCGCAATTTCTACTTTTTGTTTACCGCCAGGGATACATGAACATTGCGCAGATATCGTAACAAAATCATCATTCCCGTTGATATCAATATAAATCACACTGTTACCTTGTGTTATAACGTCACAGAGTTCCGCAAATGCTGCATTCAACCACATAATAAAGTTAACCGGGTTTGCAACAACAGTGGGATCATATGTGTCATCTTTACGAATTTTATAAGTAATTCCTTGTGTCGTAAATCGATGAACGTTTAGCATAAGCGCATCATCAACCATACTCATAACATTTGATATTTGTGTTTCAGATAATTTTGGATTTGAAAACTTTCTAAACCAGACAGCGAGATCTTGAATGTCTTGCATATATTGCAAGGCCTTTTTTAAATCTTCTTGTGCTGTGTTATTTGTATTTAAGGCTGGTAAAATTTGTGTTTGTAAAATTCCACGGCACATTGTAATTGGATTTATCAACTGATGAGCTATATCAGCACCAATTTCTGAGATTGTATTCATACGAACTGAATAATGCAACTCTGCTTGTGTCGTCATTAAATCAGCTAATTTATCACGCATTTGTGCATGTGTGTTTTGCAGCTCGTCATACATTTTTGTAAGACTCAAATCTGCAATTTCCATGCATATTAATATTTCATTGTTTGCAATTGGTATTTTATGCAATTTAATTTCTGCAGGGAAAGAACCAACTGGACCTCTCCGTACTTGTCTTTGATAGTCATAAGCCTGACCTAATTTTAAGGCGATATTAAATAATTCGTAGATTAATGGTTGATCTTTTGCTTCAAAAAGATCATCTATATTTACTTTTGCAGCAGATTTTCCAACCCCACCAAACCAAGTTTGTTTCTTAAAAGTAGCATTGCACCAATACATATATCGATCGCCAGCATTAAATAAGGCAATACCGGTTGAAACATTTTTTAGAATTTGCGAAGCAAGAGCTTTGTCCAAGTCCTTGCTGAATTCTGATGCCATTTTTATTGAGAGTCCTCAACTTTAAAATAGTGGAAACTCCTTAGTCTTTTATCGAAGTCTTTGAATCTTTTTTCAAAGCGCATCAGGCAAACGATTTCAGTCATTTTTCCTGGATTTACATTAACTATATAGTGATGAAGTCTTTCGAAAATTAATTTTATTCCTAATCCTCCACTATCGCGTTTTCCTATATGTTCTGTTTTTTGGTTTTCATCTAAATACTGCATAACTGTTTTTTTACTCAATGAACCAAATGGATCTGCTACAGATAAGCCAAAAACTTCCCCATCAAATCCCCACTTAATTCTGACTGATTCTGTATCACTTAACTCAAAAGGTGCACTTCTATCAGCTGTTTTTAATCTAGGATTTGCATCAAAAACAGCATTGAGTAATAATTCATCTGCCAAATCACAAACTCTTTGTGCATATTGATCAAAACGATCTGAGTTGCCGCCAATTTTTAAGATAAATTCTTCCAATATTTTTATTGCTTCTCTTTTATCATTTTGGGATTTAATTCTTTTTTCTTTAAAAATCGCAGGGAAATTTAAATGTTTTTCAAGTCCAGGGTAATCTTTTGACTCAAACTTTTTAAGCAACATGATTAATTCTCGTGCATCAAATTCACCATTATTAGTTGCTACGAAACACTGAATATTGGAACAATCAATTAAACTCGGAATAACTCTTTGAAGTGATTCTTGAAGAATTACGACAATCCGACATTCAGGATAGGTTGAAGAAAAGTCTTTTAAAAAATCGATCTTTTTAGCCTCTGCAAATAAAAAAAATCGATCTTTTTTTTCATTGGCAGCAAATACTTTTGCTTCTTCTTCACTTGTGCAAGGTTGAAAATTTACGCCAGCTGAGCGAGTGAGCATCCCCAGTTTATTTTGAAAAGCAATTGAGTCGGGTAAAAAACAGACAACTTTCAAGCTGCCTCCTTCTTAAACCTTTGGGGATTTGACGAGATAAAATAGAAATATTCGCTTGGTTCAAAGTCAATTTCGAGATCAAGTCCATCTTTATTTTTTAATACCAAGTTAAACTCATCATAATTATCTAAAATTGGAATTTCATTTCCCAAAGTCAACAATAATACTTCATGAGTATCATTTGATGGGCAATAAAAATTTGCATAAATACTTTGTACACGTGTCTTGTCACTTAGAAAATCACTAATATTAAATTGTTCAACCAACCATCTTGGTGCATTTATATATACAAATGTGCAATCAAAAGTATCAAGAATTTTATACCAAGCAAGGATACCACATGAGTTTGCGCGTTTAACTTTAGAAAAATCGAGGTTGACTTCTTTTTTTGAAGCTGAATTTTTAACTGCTTGTTCAAGTCCTTGTTTAATTAATTCCACTGAAGATTCTTCATTAAGAAGACCAGAGAATTCAACTGTTGTATTATTAACGACCACTTCCATTGATCATACCTCAAAGCAGTTGTGTTCATATAGATGTCAACATATCGGACTTCGAGTCGCTCTCTTTAGCTCCTTCGAAACTTGCTACATTGACGCCTCAATCCTATAAGTATTAGGTCGGCCTTTCTAATTACATTTGGAAAGGAAAATCCTATTCATTCGTTTTCTCTTTTAGGAGATTCTACTATGTCTACACGTATAGAAACAGATAGCATGGGCGAAATTGCAGTCCCACAAAATGCTTATTGGGGAGCTCAGACGCAACGCAGTTTTCAAAACTTCAAAATCAGTGGAGAGCGTTTTCCTCGAGTATTTATAAGAGCTTACGCGCTTGTCAAAAAGGCTGCTGCTCAAGTAAATGCAGAATTGGGAGAGCTCGCAAAAGAAAAAGAGAAATTGATCAGTCAGGCCGCTGACGAAGTCATTGAAGGAAAATTTGACGATCACTTTCCTCTCGTCGTGTGGCAAACGGGCTCTGGCACTCAATCCAATATGAATTTCAATGAAGTGATATCGAATCGAGCGATTGAAATTGCTGGAGGAGTGATTGGGAGTAAAAAACCTATTCACCCAAATGATGACGTGAATCGTGGACAAAGTACCAATGACAGTTTTCCAACTGCAATGCATGTTGCTGCAGCTATTGCAGTACATGAAAATTTTATTCCAGCAATCGATAAAATCATTGCAACTTTTGAGGCAAAAGCAAAGGAATTCTCTGACATAGTTAAAATTGGCAGAACGCATTTACAAGATGCCACACCACTGACTCTAGGTGATGAAGTGAGTGGTTGGGCTATGCAACTCAAAATGTGCAAGAAAGCAGTTCTAAGCTCAATGGAAATGGTTTATGAATTGGCCGCAGGTGGTACAGCAGTTGGTACAGGCTTGAATTCTCATAAGAATTATGCAAAAGGAATCGCTAAAAGATTAGCCGAATTTACAAAAATTCCTTTCGTAACAGCTCCGAATAAATTCCAAGCTCTTGCTGGGCAGGAGGCTCTGGCAAATCTTTCAGGTGCATTGAATACAACAGCAACAGCATTTATGAAAATCGCCAATGACATAAGATGGCTTGCCAGTGGTCCGCGCTGCGGAATTGGGGAGATTTCTATTCCAGAAAATGAACCTGGCAGTTCCATTATGCCTGGCAAAGTTAATCCTACTCAAAGCGAAGCGGCAACGATGGCATGTTGCCAAGTTATGGGCAATCATGTTGCAGTGACTGTGGCTTCGAGCCAAGGAAACTTTGAATTAAACGTTTTTAAACCCGTTATTATTCATAATATTCTGCATTCGATTCGCCTCTTAGCAGATTGCTTTGTTGGTTTTGAGGAACACTGTGCTTCAGGCATTAAAGCCAATAAAGAACGAATTAATGATCTTATGCATAAGTCACTTATGCTTGTAACTGCTTTAAACACTCATATTGGTTATGATAAAGCCGCTTCCATTGCGAAAACCGCACATAAAAATGGAACAACATTAAAAGAAGCAGCGCTTTCACTTGGCTATCTAACGGCAGAACAATTTGATGAATGGGTTGATCCTACACTTATGCTTTCACCGCATGGGAAATAAATATTAAGAAATTCATATTATATAAGTATTAAAATGGCTCATATTATTCAAATAGGAGCCATTTTAATTTATTCAACACTCACCCATTGAAGTATGAGCACCCCAGGTTTTCCTGATTCGCCATTTGTCCCAGGAGAATTTGGATGACCGCTTTCATGATGCCGACTGCCTTGACCTGGTAGGGACTGCATGCTGCGGTTACCGCCATTCCCCCCAATTCCGATTTTATAAGGAATTTCCTGGCCAGGTTGCACATTCAAAATATTCTCTTGTACCAATGCAGAATAGCCATCTTTGCCTTTTCCACCATTTCCGCCAAACCCACCTTGGTAAGGTGCACTTGGGTTGTGTCCGTTGGCACCCACTCCGCCTTTGCCACCAAAACCTCCCATTCCACCATCGCAATACTGGCCAAAATTAGCTAAAAAACTAGAAATATTTGTATTATTTTTAATATTTTCTTTATTTTTCACTGCTGATAAAAACTTAAACTCCCCAAACTCTGTCTGCTCTCCTAATTTTCCACTTTCTCCTGCTATGCTAGCCGAGTTTGCAGGATGAAGACGATGAGGATCGTTTTGAAAAGGTGTGCATTTAGTTAATGAGTTGTTCGAATAGCAACTTTGTCCTGGTCTTCCTGGGTTTCCTCTTTCGCCTGAAGCAACTTCTCCATTGGCATCGCCACCAGCGGAACCATTTCCCCCAAGTGAGGTATTTCCCCATGAACCTTCGAAAGCTCCCCCTCCTTCTCCGCCAGCCCCTCCACCGCCTCCTCCATTGCCACCAGAGCAACCTATAATTTTGACAGAATAAACATTTTCTGGTACCACCCATTTCCCTGTAAGAGAAGAATAAGTACCATCGTTATTCTTAGTTGGTTTTAAGATTAATTGATTGGATTTTGCGACCAATTGAGGCCTTGGAGAACTCACATAAATGACATTCTCTTTCACTTCACCATCTTTTTTTGCGCCACAGCTCACCAAGAGAGCCATTGAAAGAATATAAGAGAAAGCAATCTGGATTTTCATTTTTACTCCTTTAGTTATATAGAAATTCAAACCACAGCTTGATTATTCATTAATATAAAAATATACTGCAGATAATTTCTGATATAATTAACAGATTAATCTTATATTATTTTAATTATAAGGAGTTTATATTCTTTATGATTGCTATTTAGAAAAGTCAGGCTATAAGCTAAAATGTCTTAATTTGATACTGCAAAAAGGACTTTTGCTTGTATTTTTAGCATTATTTGTATCGGATCAACTATTGGAGAAGAATGCTTTATGTCAGGAATTGAGGAAATTAAAAATATTTTAACAGCCCCCATATCTGTTTCTTATCAAAATATTGAAGAACTCATTAAACATATCAATGACGAACGCGTTCGCTTAACTCAAGTGGTTGGTGAGAATGGCTTAAATTCTCCTGATTTAAACATATTTTCCAATGATATTATGGAAGAAATTCGCATTCGCTTCACTGGCAAAAAATCACCCCTCCAAGAGTGGCTTAAATCCCTGCGCAATATACCTGCAGATGAGCGTAAAAATGCGGGGGCTAAAATCAATGAACTGAAAGCTGAGATTGAAAGCTGCATTAAAACTTTTTCAGAGAATTATAGAATTCAAGTTGAAAATAAAAAATTGAATTCGGAAATGGACGATATCACATTGCCATTTAGCCAATTAAATCTCGGTTCCCGTCATCCCGTAATAACGGTTATGCGCGACCTTATGGTACCGTTTCAACGCATGGGGTTTTCTGTTGTCGATGGTCCTGAAATGGACAATGACTTTTATAATTTTGAAGCTTTGAATGTTCTAAAAGATCATCCTGCTCGGGAAATGCAAGATACATTTTTTCTAGCCAGTGAATGGGTATTAAGAACACATACGAGTAATGTGCAAAGTCATGCTATGAAAGAACGAAAATTACCTTTAAAAATTGTTTGTCCTGGCTGCGTTTACCGCAATGAATTTGACATGACTCACTTACCCGCTTTTCGACAAATTGAATGCCTTGTTGTTGATAAAGGCATTCATATGGGTCATTTACGGCATACTATCAATGAACTACTGAATGCAGCTTTTGGTCGCTCTGTAAAATTACGCTTCCGTTCGAGTTATTTTCCATTTACCGAACCAAGCGCTGAAGTTGATGTTGAATGTCAACAGTGTTTTGGCAAAGGCTGTCGCAGTTGCAAACATACGGGTTGGTCCGAAATCGGTGGCTGTGGGGTTGTTAATAAAAAAGTTCTAGAAAGCTGCGGAATTGATTCTTCTGTTTATGGAGGTATTGCTTTTGGTTTTGGCGTGGATCGCATTGCAAAAGATCGTTTTGCAGTCTCAGATTTACGTTCATTCATTGATGGCAATGTATCATTCTTAAAGTCATTCGGACTCGTTTAAAAAATACAGCAATAAGGTAAATGTCATGCTAGCAAGTTTAAATTTTGTCGAACGTTTCTTAACTCTCCCTAAGATTACTAAAAATATAAATATCAATGGAAAAAATATATCAGAAACTCTTTATGATCTCGACAAAATCGCTCCTCTTTTAACTCGCCAAGGATTTGAAGTAGATAGTATCAACGTTTGGGGCTCTGGTCTTGAAACAGTTGTCGTAGGATATATAGAAAAAATAGAACCACATCCGACTGCAGGAAAATTACAAGTATGTCATGTAAATGTAGGAGAATCTACATTGAGACAAATTGTCTGCGGAGCACCCAATGCACGAGCTGATCTTTATGTAGCTGTTGCACTTCCTTCTACAAAACTTCCCAATGGACTAGAAATTAAACCTTCTAAAATCCGTGAAGTTGAAAGCAATGGTATGCTTTGCGCGCGTGAGGAACTGAATCTTCCAACCAATAAAGAAATTGATGGTGATGGAATTTGGGAACTCGATATGGACGCACAAGGCGGAATTTCAAACAAAATTCTTAAAAATAAACTGGGCTATCCTGTGTTTCATGCACTCAATATGACGGATACATTGCTTGAACTGAGTGTGACACCAAATCGTCCCGATATGCTGTCTCATGAAGGAGTTGCAAGAGAGCTAATGGCAGGATTTAGCTATGCCAAAATTCCATATAATCTAAAAAAAGACACTGAATTTGCCAATAAAATATCTTTAACTGAAGAAAATATTAAAACAGATGCACTAAAAAATGCTTCTGCAAAATGTGGTGATATCGCCTTTTCAAGTGAAAATCATCTGGATATTCCTGCTTTTTTTGTTTTAATTGACAGTGTAGAAGTGAAAACAAGTCCTGCTTGGTTGAGAAATTTACTTGAAGCACTTGGTCAGAATTCAATTAATAATATAGTAGATACTTCAAATTATGTTCTATTAGCATATGGCCAACCAAACCATGCTTTTGATTTAGAAAAGCTATCTTCACAAGAGTCTAAGGTTAAAAAATTAATTCTCCGCAATGCGAAAGCGGGTGAAAAATTCGTAGGTCTTGACGGTAAAGAAAGAAATTTAGAAACTTCAGATGGAATCGTCGCTGATATTGAAGGTGCACAAGCAATTCTTGGTGTATTAGGAGGCGAACATTCAAAAGTAACAAACCAAAGTAAAAAAATTGTTGTTGAATTTGCCAATCCAAATTCTGTAGCTGTGCGTAGAACATCGCGTCGTTACGGTCGTCAAACAGATGCTAGTTTTTTATTTGAAAAAGGTATTGATGCAGAGCAACGTTACAAGGCTGCTATCGAATTCTTTGCAATTATTTCCGCTGAAAGTCAAAATAAACCACATTATTGTGGCACCGTTCATTCAGTTGATATGCATAAAAAACCTATGCTATTGACGCAAACAAACACTATTGAAATAGATTATAGTGCTCAAGATCAGGAGAAGGTCTTAGGCGCTCAAATTTTACCATTTAAAGAACAGCTCAATATTATTTCATCACTTGGTTTTACTTTAAAAAAACAATCAGATGAAAAATATAAAGTAACTGTGCCCAGTTGGAGAAAACAAGATATCGCTGGCGAAGCAGATTTAGTAGAAGAGTTTATTCGTATAGTTGGTATCGATTCTGTTCCTTCTTCTCCATTTCATTCTGTTGCTATTGTCAGTCATGATGATCCACAATTTGCTTTCAATGAAAAAATAAGTTCACGCTGTGCAGCTCTTGGCTATAATGAAGTTATTAGTTTACATTTCATGCGTGCAGATGATTATAAAAAATTAGGATTGAGTTCTATAAATTCATTAGGCGAACCAGTTGCTTTAATGAATCCGATCATAGGTGATGAGCCTCTTATGCACACAACACTTATTCCTGATTTATTAAGAAAAGTATCGCGGAATATAAGTTATGGGGTAAAAAGCGGGCAATTATTTCACTCCTGTCGCACATTTCAAAATCATGATGATGCTGGAGAAAGAGTTTTTCCTACAAATGGAGAAAGAATTGGTTTACAAAATGAGTTAGCAGAAGTTTTTGAGAACACATTAGAATATCACTTTTCTCATGGTTATTCTTATTCTAAAGAAACTTCTCAAAATAAACGTCCAGTGGAAACTCCACGTTTAGCAGGAGTGTGTTTTGGCAATAAAATTGACAAATCTTGGCAAAATACTACTGAAATCCATTGGTCTTTACACGACATAATGGCGCATATTCAAGAAATATGTCGTTGTGTCGGAGTTGATATATCTTTTGTTAAAATAACAGATAAAGAAACGAACACAGATACTTTTGCACATCCTATAGCAAAAGCCCTTCACCCAGGCAGAAGGATTGGATTTTATTTCCTTGATGAAAATAATAAGTCAATCTCGCTTGGCTGGGCTGGAGAATTACATCCAAATACGATGCGCAATTATGAAATAGACTCTCCATGCTATATTTTTGAATTAAATGTTGCGTTGTTAATGAAAAAATCATTTCTGCCTAAGAAGGTGATGCAAAAAGTTGTGAGTTCACAAAAATTTCCAATAATAACAAGGGATTTTGCATTTTTATTCGATGAAAAAGTCACAGGGAAAGAACTCTATACTGTAGTTGCAGAATCTATAAATGAAATTATTAGTAAAGAAATACCGGCTATTTTAAATTCGATTCATATTTTTGATATTTATCGTGGGAAAGGCATACCAGAAAATAAAAAATCTCTAGCTTTTCAAATTTCACTTGAACCGATTGAAAGAACATTTACAGAAAAAGATATAACTAAATTAACAAAAACAGTTATCCAAGCCGTCACTGATAAATTTAAAGCGGATTTGAGAGGGGTTTAACCCTCTCTTTTTTTATAAATAAAACCCAACCCAAAATTTCTTATAACAAATAATTTTTAAGTCATTTTTTTGACTTTTTACTCAAACAGAGTGAATTAAAATAAAACATCTTACAATCAAAAATTATATATTTTAAAATATAAATTTAAGATATATCAAAAAGGGTTCTTAACTTGAAATTCCTCATACTTTTCTTAATGTCATTTCATTTTATTGCTTATGCAAATGTAAAAATAATCAAAGTGGGTTATTTTGAAATATTACCTTATGCTTTTAAAGATTCTAAAGGAAATATCGATGGTATCGCTGTCAATGGTATAATAAAAAAACTAAACTTAGGAAGTAAATATAAAATACAATTTTATGAATTTCCTCTTGCAAGGGGTTTTCATGAATTAAGTAATGGAAATATTGATCTATTACTACTAACGACAAGCCGAGTGTTTTTAAACAAATCAGATTATGCTCACTCTGTACCAATTTGTAAAATACATGAATATATTTTTGTCAACAAAAACTCTGAAATAAAAGAATATACAAGTTCCAATATATTTAAAAATAAAACCATCGGTGTCAGAGTAGGAGTAAATTTACCAGACTACTTTGAACAGAAGAAAAATAATCTTATACTTTCCGAATCTTCTGGAGGAAAAGCAATACACACTCTTTTACAAAAATTATTACAAAATAGAATAGATATTCTTTATTTAAGTAATCCTAAAGCTGGAATTCTTGAAGCAAAAAGAATGAAGGTCCTTAATAAAATTAGATATATTCAATTGGGCGATCATACATATGAAGTCTATGTGGGCTTTGCTAAAAAATTAGACCCATTTGTTAAGAACAAAGTGAACGAAATAATAACTAAAAATATAGATGAACTTAAAATCATGTGCGTAGTTAATGATTCATAAATTTAACTTTAACCAAAATTTTCTTTATAATTACAACGAAAAATTAATTCCCGATTGCGTTGTAAATAAATTCTGAGTCTGTGTTCCATCTGGTAATGTTTTTATTTTCCAATCATAGTATCCAAAACTGCAACTAAAAAAGAAATACTGATTTGTGCTTAATTTCTTATCAAACGAATACTTAAGAATAGGAGTAATAGCAACAGAATTTGCATCGGAAGCAATCAATTTACGCGACACATAAACAAGTGAGAAATCTAAGCCTAACTGCCAATTTCGCGTGATTAAATAGACAGGCTGAACATCGATACTCAAACGATTTGCCAATCGTGCAGTCTGTAAACCATCCTGTATTAAGGATTTTTTGTCATCCGCAATTTTTAAAACAGGTAATTCAGAAGCGTAGGTATTATTTAAAAGAATAATTCCAGATAAAATCCCAGCATATGGGGTAAAATAAAACTCCGAAGAATCAAGTATGCCAATTGTATTCTGTGGGTAATTTGGAGGAATTCTTCCTTTCCCCTTATATGAACTTGAAACAGTTCTATTATATGGTTGAACATTTTTATCAGCAGGAAGTGATTGAAACCAAACAGTGGTATGACCTTTTAAACCATCTGATAAAGGTCTTGAAAAAATACCACCAACCATAAACGAAGACGTATTCACTACCGTATCTAATTTTACATTATTATTTTCATTTTTTTGTTTGTTTAATTCTTGATAATAACGAAGGGCAAAAATGGGTTGAAAAATTTTTCCTTCAGATAATAAAAATTTACCCGAAAAAAAAGCAGTTAATATTAAATCATGTTCGTCATAGAGTTGTGGATTATTATCGTTATCTAAGATCTGATTGCCATTAATATCTCTCCCTGTAGCAAAAACAGATTCATTATTTAATGCTAGTGATGCTTGAAAAACGTCATTTTCATAACCAAAGCCTTGTAACTCAATTTGATTAAAAGGATTGTCCAATTGAAATAAATAAACATTTTCGAATTCAAAAGTTCTTCTTCCTACCCAAAATGAAGATATTTTTGCACTGCTCGGAAAATTTAAATAAAAATCTCTTAAGTGATATTTATTTTGTTCATATTCTTTTGGATATAAATTATAGATAAACGGCGAATCCCAAAAATAATCTACTCTAACTTTTAGCGAAACCCAATCACGTAAATCCAATGAAAACTTCGCAGACAGAGAATCAACACTGTAAGCAGTTGCACTGGTAGCTTGATTTTCTGAACTTTGATTTGGTGAGTTTCTCAAAGAAAAATTTTTACCCGCTGTTCTTAGAGCGCCTCGCCCCTTAAAACCGAAACTCATACTCCAAGAGTCTGAAAGAATTATATTTTCATCTGCATAGACATTAAATGTTTTTAAAACACTTAATATAATTATTGCTGATATAGTACCTACCTTGTTCATGAAAATAAACTCTTTTGAAAACATTTGATTATAAAATACAAGTTGATTCACCCGAGATTAATATGTGATTATACTCAAAATACTCTAACAAGCCCCCCTTGACCGAGTAAGTTCAGATACTATGTTCATAATGAAAAAATATTTCAACCTATAGGGGTTGTCTCTCTTTTTATGAGGTTCTTAAATGATTGCAAAGATTCAGGAAATTATTGAACAACAAATCCGACCTGCTCTCCAGTCCGATGGAGGGGATATAGAGTTGATTGATGTCGAAGATGGTATCGTTAAGGTAAGGCTCGTAGGAGCTTGTTCTCATTGCCCTTCTAGCGCAATGACTTTATATCAAGGAGTGGAAAAAATGCTTATGGAAAAAGTGCCTGAAGTCAAAGGCATCGAGCAGGTCTGGTAAAAATGACTGAAAATACTAAACAAATACTTGATACAGTTCAAGAACTAGAATCTGTATTGTCTTTTGCTGTGCAAAAATCCTTAGGAAATTTCACTTGGAAAGAGAGAACTCACTCTGTTGAAGAAGAGAGTGGAGTGTTTAAAGTCCGTTTTTATTCTGACGGTTTAAACTTAGCAGAAAAAACTGCAATTGAAGCTATTATCAAAGAAAACTTGGGCAAAAATAACTATAATTTTTCAGTTTATTTTGAGCGCAAGGATAAACCAGCATCACAGCCACAAAAAACGCCCCACGCTCCTCCTCAAAGCTCGGGAGCTCATGAGCAAGCAGCGCATTCTCAGCAAAAACCAGATATGCGTCCTCCATCGGGGAAACGACCTATCTCCGGAGTTAAAAGAATCATTGCCGTTGCAAGCGGAAAAGGAGGTGTGGGCAAAAGCACGGTGAGTGTAAACTTAGCATTAGCACTTTATAATCAAGGATATAAAGTGGGCATACTCGATGCTGATATCTACGGGCCTAGCGTCCCAACAATGCTTAATATACATAAAGACCCATTGGTGAATGAAAATAATAAAATTATTCCCCCTGAATCTTTTGGCTTAAAAGTTATGTCATTTGGTTTTTTTGCCCCTGAAGAAACGGCTGTAATTTGGCGAGGCCCCATGATCATGAAAGCCTTGCAACAGTTTTTCTGGGATGTTGAGTGGGGTGAACTTGATTTTTTAATTATCGATCTTCCTCCTGGAACGGGCGATGCTCAGTTAACTTTAGTGCAAAGCATTCCAATTTCAGGTGCTGTTATCGTAACAACACCACAAAACGTTGCTCTTCTCGATGCTGTAAAAGGCATTGCGATGTTCCGTAAAACAGATGTCCCTATCATTGGGGTCGTCGAAAACATGTCAACTTTCTCTTGCCCTGCATGTGGAACTGAGACACATATTTTCGGTGCGGGCGGTGCTGAAAAAGTATCTGAAAAATTTGAGGTCCCTATCCTTGGACATGTTCCTCTGATTCCTGAAATTCGTGCTGCAGGTGATCTTGGTGAACCATTAACTTCACAGCCTAAACACGCCGTTCGTATTCGTTTTGCTGAGATTGCTGAAAAAGTTGTTAAAAACACTTTGACAATGGAAAATAAAAAGTAATTTATTGGTCAAATTAAACTTTGGTTATATGACGGTGACATGACAAAATTTAAAAAACGGCCAGTTCCTGATATATATTCATAAGTATGTTCAAGTTCAGCAGGAATAAAAATCGTTGCTGGACTTTTTATTAATTGACTCTCATTATTTATTGTTACCTTAGCGACAAGACCCGTTCCATCAGAATTATTCCCCATAAAAACAAAAATACTGTCACAATGATGTGCATGCGTATCGACATGAGGTTCATAACTTTCTGCATAATCTTCTTTAAAAAGACGTTCGATGATATAAACAGGAGATCTTTCATCCACTCGAAAATCAATGTAAACCCAACGATCACCCACTCCATGTCTGTGATATTTTAACTCTTCAGCAGATTTTAAAAAGGGGATCCCGATTTTAAAATCATTTAAAAATCTTTTTTGATTTTCTCGAATATATTCCTTAGTAGCCATAGACCTTTTCATCGCAAAAGGTTCTGGTGATAAATATTCATATGCTTGATAGTTTTTTGAATTCGCTTTTGTATGATATTTTGATGTATGGATAAATACATTTTTACCTACGATAGGTCTATAAAATTCAGGTGTAAAATGGGCAATTCTTGAAACAATACTTGCTAAATATTTTGTTTCCTTAAAATTATAATCAGAATAATTATAAAATTCTTTTAACGAGGCACTCATTTGAAATAAATCACAGATACCTGCTCTCTCACCTATTCCAAGCACGCTGACATCAATGACAGTGGCACCCGCCTCTATAGCAGCATGGGCATTGGCTAATGCTAATCCTAAATCATTGTGAAGATGCACTTCTATTTCGCATTTAAATTTACTCACAGCCAAACGAACCATCTGCTTACATTTTCTAGGATTCCACGCACCGACCGTATCTGCCAAGCTCAAACGATCTAAGCTTTCTTCTGCTAACATTTGTGCAATTTCTTCAACGATATCATGAGATGTACGTGAAGCATCTTCTATCGTAAATCGAACTTTTAAACCTAATTTTTTTGCATAACGAATGGAAGATTTAACTTGCTCTTTTACCCAATCTTTTGACTTATTTGTATATTTAGTCTCAAGAGATATAGGGTTAAATGAAGCCCATATTCCAACCCAATTTGCCCCAGTCCGATATGCAGAAAGTATTTCAGAATGACAAGCGCGAGAATGCACTAAAATATTTGTACTTTTAATTTCATTGCAAATTGACATGCATGTCTCTTCTTCTTTTATTGATATTCCAGGATGTCCTATTTCAATAGTGTCTACACCAAAAAGAGCTAAATGCTTTGCAATTTCAATTTTTTCTTCTAGAGAAAAGCAAACACCGTAAGCTTGCTCGCCTTCTCGCAGAGTGGAATCAAGAAGTTTTATTTTATTACGAAGCACTTTCTGTTTCCTTATTTTTTAGAAAAGACACTATAGCGTCTATATATTTTTTCCGATTATTTTCATAGATAATCCAATGTGTTGCATTTTTAATAATAATTTCTTTTTTAAATTTTACACCTGTAAGTTTTTTAAAAAGATTTTTATCTGCAAATAAATCTTGATCGCCATTAATCACTAATGTTGGTTGAATAATTTTAGATATTTCATAAACAGGTCGTTCATTCCATACTTCAAAAAGATCTTTCATTGGCCCCATGACTCTTCTAATTGAACCAGGAACTCTGCTCTTGCTATCAAGATTTCTATATACTTTCTCAATTGAGTTAATTGTGTCCTGAGTTACTAAATCTTTTTCTTGCATCATCATTTTCCAATGTGAATAAATCGCTTCCCAAGGAATATTTTGATACGCTCCTAATTTAGCATTAAATTGATTATTCTTATCTGCAAAAGGTTTGGTAAATAAGGGAAGACTGAAGGAATGCATTGCTCCCGTTAAAACTAATTTATCAACATTTTTATGATTTATTGAAGCATATTCTGCTGCTACAATTGATCCAAAAGACCAACCAATGAGGGAAACTTTTTCAACATTTTTTAATTTAGTAATATAATCGATTATGACAGAAAGTTGTTTTATAGCATCTTTACTTTGTAGGGGATAAACACCTTCTGGTGGTGGATAAATTTCCATTTCTTTTGGATAAGTTGATTTACCCATTCCTTCAAAATCAACACTAAAAACATCCAGTCCCGCTTTTGCCAATTCATCCATAAACGAAACAGCAGGTATATCAAATGCTTCTGCAGAAGGAATACAAAGCGGTGGGAGTAAAATAACAATGCCCGATCTTTTATTCTTTGCTATCGCTTTATTAAAACTTTTTTCTTTGACATACAACGTGCTTTCCGAACCATATTTTATAAAATGCTCGGTTATTTTGATATTGTTAGAATAGGAATTTAAGCATACAACTAACTGAATAAAAACAATGAAAAACTTAAAGTAACGCATTTTCCCATGTCCCTTCCATTAATTAAAGCAATGAATTATCCCATGTTCCTTCCACTGGATGTTCTATTTTTACCATTTCAGTCCTACCTAAATCAATTTTAACTAAATTTGGTGCATAACTAGGAGAAAGATTGTTTCGCTTTAAAATATATTTAAATACCTCAAAACTTGCCAATAATCCTACGATATTCGCAACAGGACAAAGCACTGCCCATGGAGCTTTTTTATCTACAAAAGCATTGGCCCATTCTTCATGTGCACCAAATTTAACAGAATTTATTGCTCTCTCATTTTTTATTTTTAATATTTCATTTTTAACTTCGTCACTTAATTCTTTATTATAAGAATTATGTCGCAAAACAATTTCATAAGGAGGTGTATTGTCTGAAAAAGTCATCACGCCACCACGGAAGGGAGGAGTCACTGCAATCCAAACGGATGGAATTTGAATTTTTTGAGCTGTCCTATGAATAATAACTCTCGTCACAAGATTGTCAGTAGCATCTACAACAATGTCAGAATCTTTTAATAATCGATAGGCATTTTCTTCATTAAACATTTCCAATGAAACTTTTACATTTATATTTGGATTGATGTCTAATAATGTTTCTTTAGCACATTCTGCTTTGTATTTATTAATTCTTGAGACCGATGAAAGCATTTGTCTATTAATGTTACTCAATTCAAATTTATCCATATCTACAACATGGATATTTCCTATTCCCATTCGAGCGAGCGAGATGAGAGTCACTCCACCTACCCCACCCGCACCAATGACAGTTACTTTTGCTTTTGCTAAACTTATTTGTTCTTTTTCTGTTATAACTCCAATGTTTCTCATAAAAATTTCATTTTCTAATGATTGCATTTCTTATCCTTCAATTTATAAAATATTTTTAATTATGCTTTTCTAATTTACCCTAAAGCTTTTCTTGATTTTGTTTTTTACAGGATTCTAAATCTTTTCTTGATTAAGCTTATTAAGTTATTATAAATCTATTCTTAAATATGAATAGCCTCCCAATAGCCCTGACTTGGTGTCTGTACAGAAACGGGATAAAGCAAGTTATCCAAATCGATTAAAATCCCTTTTGGAGCTAATGCAAGCGGTTTTTTACCGATAATAAGCTGAATAACTTCATGACAACTAAACGATGCTAATAAAGATGCACGAATAGGAGTTATTATCCACCCAACTTTTCCTGCGCAGAAATCATCTGCCCATTCTTTTGGTGCTCCCTTTTCAACCGAATATTGTGCTCTTTGTTTCTTTAAATTTTGCACAAATTCATGCACTGAAGGATCCGAAATTTTTTTCCCATGTGTTGGTATATTTAAGGCCGTTTCGTAATCAATCCCATCCGGAATAAAAGTAGAAACAAAGCCCCTATGTGGCGGACTTCCTGACATAGAAACACTGGGAATTCCATGTTTTTTTGCTGCACGATGGACAATAATTCTCGAAGGCATATCATCCAACGCTTCGAGCACAACATCATGACCTTTTATCAAATCATCTACATTTTCTTCTGTAACTTTTACTTGATAAAATCGAGATTTTAAATATGGATTAATATCTTTTAAATATTTTTCAGTGGAAATACTTTTTGCTACATCAATTGTAGAACAAAATGCCAACATCTGTCGATTGATATTTGAAATTTCAAATGTATCAGGATCCACACCACTCAAAGATCCTATACCTGCACGCGCACAGAGAATGGCCTCCATTCCACCCACACCACCTAAGCCAAAAATAATAACTTTACTGTTAGCAAGCATTTCTTGCTCTTTATGTGAATAAACTCCAATATTTTTTTTGGTCATTTCTGAATAATATTCAGCTTCATTTAACTTAATATTCATGTTCCCCCCTCTTACAAGAAGCTTTATAAATGAGTCTTAAGCTCTTGCAAACAAAAGGGAATAGGCGCAACAAAATGTTTCATATGTTGTGTATTTTTTGTTTATTTAAAAAATTTCTTTCCCACAATTATTTTAGCTCAACTTGCACGCGAAGTTTTCATGACAGATTGATTTGGGAAGTTTTTTTGTTGCTTCAATTGATAAGATAAAATTGCTTCAAATAAGCGTTTTGATAAATTTTGATTTTCAAACTCAATGCCAATGCACCATTCTCCAGATTCAGAACTTGTCCATGAAATCTTACCAGACATAGATTGTATTCGATGTGCTAAATCTTTTTCTCCTACTTTTTTCTTAGTGCTAGAAGATAAAGTTGAAAGTGAAGATGATTTTTTCTGCTGCTTTTTACCTTTTACTTCTGCAGCATCTAGCTTCGTCATACCTTTTTTATTTTTTTCTTGAGCTACAACAATTTCTTCTTTTGAATTTGTAATATGAGAAATTTTTGAAAGTTCAAGCATACTCCCACTTTCAATATCTGAATGCGATGGAAGTTTTAATGTAACTGAACTTCCTGAAGAGATTATTTCCATACTCGCTAACAGTAAATTCCAATCCGTTAATCCAGATTTTCCTTGTTTACTTGGTTTTAATTTCACACCGCTCAAAGAACAATCTTCAATAATGCCGCAAAAATAAATTGGTATAGGAGCTACAACTTCTGCTTTATTCTTTGTTGTTTTTTTCTCCTTAAGATTTTTCCCAATCTTTTTTGTAACTTTTTCTGTTTTTGTCTCGACTTTAGCTCCAACAGCTTTTTTATTTTTTTGTGGCGCTAATATTTGCTGAAAAGCAAAAACACTTTCATTTTCAAGTAACACCTCAGCAAAGACAGGCAAATGGCAAGCAACTCTCTTTTGAGTTCTTGTCTTGAGCTCACAAAAGCGCTGTGCCACAGCAATCACAACTTCAGGATTCACTGGCTTCTTCAGCCAACTTTGACAGTCAGCATAGGGTTGTAATGATGTCTCAATGGACTGAATCACATCTGGTCGATCAAATGCCGTGATTAAAATGGGTGTGTCATACAATTTTTTAAGGAGCAGAGCTGTTTTAGCTCCATTCAAATCTGGTAAATCAAAATCAATGACAAATGCATCTACACCTTCGCTGCATTTAGCCAATTGAAGCGCTTCTGCAGATGTCTTAGCCACAAGAACCTGTATACCCGGATAATGATCTTTAAAGACTTCACTGGTCATAACAAGACTGGCTTTACTTGAATCAGCAATTAAAATTTTCTTCACTTTTGACTCCCAAGGGTTGAGCTCGCTTGAGAGATTATAAGCTGAAAATAAAAATAGCTGTGCGACAAAAAAGTAAATGGGAAAAATTTATCTATTTTAAAATAAGGGAAAAATAAGGAATTTTGCGGCTAGGATGAAGAATGGCTCCCCAGGGGTGGATTGAACACCCGACCAAGTGATTAACAGTCACTTGCTCTACCACTGAGCTACTGAGGAACGTCTTCGTGAAAGTGTGTCTACATAATCGCGAGAGAGAGGTCAAGTCGATTTAAAAAAAATTTTTCATTTTTTTTATTTCATGCTTTTTTGCTCTATTTTGAGAAAAAATATGCCTATTTTTAAGGAATAAGTCCATCTGCCGCCAAAACATCGCTTTTTTCCCAAGCAAACTCCCACTTATGAACTCGCTGCTGTCCGCTCACAAGTGGGCGAAGAATGTCGAGTCGCTTCAGTCGACGGTGAAAATTTCCAGGATCGATTTCTTGGCTTGAAAGCATACCCACAAGAAGACGAAGGTCTTGGATTGAAAAGACTTGCGAAAGCAGCTCAAAGGTAAAGGTCGTATTTTTAACCCACAGTGGAACTTGATTGAGACACTCCCTTAAAAAAAGACGGCTGTCAGGAGCCAAAATAGAGTCTTGAGAGAAAAGATTTTCAGCATCTAGCCAAACCCCCTTTGCATACGAAGAAAACTCTTGGGGAAGCGCGATAGCACGCACAATGGCTATACTTTGGGATTGTTCAAAGAGGAGATCTCTATCGTAGACATCAACAATACGATCTTTGCAGCGAGCAGAATTGAGCCAATTTTCTAAGTCAGCAAACGGAACTTCTGAAAGAAGATCTCTTAGAATTTGGCGTGTTCCACCATGTAAATGAAGGTCTTGCTTCAGCATAATGCTTGGGAAAGTCTGTCTGTCACTTGTGGGATCTTTGGTCACCAAAACACGAAGGCTATCGCTGACTGCAGCGATAGGTATCAAAAAAAGTTCTGTTTTCAAAAGAAATTACTCCATCTATTTTTTTACTGACGCGTGGACGTATCACCAACTGAATAGAGTTGAGCAAGCAGTGAAAGCCACCCAGCTTCAACGATATACACGGTGGGAGCATCTGAACGCTTTAAGTACACACTTTTTTCGTTATTTGGAACCCTGTTGCCAACAATAATTTCAATAGACTTTGACTTAGAATCGGATCCGAGCAAAAAGGCAAAAGTCTTAAGTGGCTTAGTTAGACCAAATTTCACAAGATCTTCATTGGTTGCATTTAAAATAAGATCATCAGCCGCCATCAGCTCCCAATTAGAAAAAAAAGTCAATACCTCTGCATTTGGAGGCTGAGAAACGGAAGGTTGTTGCGTTTCTGACTCAACAAAGTACCAATTATTGTCTTTTCTTAAATATGTAGAGTTCGACAGTTTTATGCCGGAAATGTGATCTAAGTTTACGCCAAGTAAAACTTGTCTATTGCGAAAATACTTGTCTTTGGGAATAAGATCGCTCCAAAGGTCAAGGTTCAGCTGAGCAACAGCACCGTCTTTCATTGTAACAAAAATACCGTCCTTTGTAATTCCATATTCGAAATTTTGTAGAGTTTTACCAGCAGAGTCTTTAAAATCGACCACCCCTGCAGGCGGAAGTAAGTTAAATTTCTTCTTTAATTCCGGAGTAACCTCTGAGTTTTCATATACTTTTTGTGCTAGAAGCCCTTGATAACGGCCTAAAAACTCATCAATAAAAACACCGTCTCCAGGCCATGCAAATGGTTTTTGCATTTCCCATTTGTTGTTCTTATCCTTTACCATAACAATATCATTCTCATGGGACTTTACTTCAAGAAAAGCCACATCAGCCCCTTTAAAGTCGCTCACTCTTTTACTGCGGAAATCGGAAAGCATTTTATTTTCAAGAACTGAAATAAAGCTATTATTAACCACTAAGAGCAACTTTTTTGCGGGGTTCATTGCATAGACTGATGAGGAATTTAAGTTTGCTCCACCCTTTTTTCCAATATCGAGATCATGACCAATAAAAAGCTGTTTGATCTCAGAATTTTTCAAATCAATTGTCACAGAGTTCTTTGTATTTTCTAAACCAAACTCAGTTAACATAGCCTTATCGCCTTTAAGAGCTGCTTCCGTTCGAGGCAGTTCTTGCTGCACCGTAATTTGCTGAATTGCAGCTAAAATATTATTTACTGCATCTTGATCGGCGGCAACAGCGATTGGAGAAATAATTTTCCAAGGAGATGTGAATGTATCGCGTGCAAAAGTAAATACAGAATTTTTATTTTGCACTGTAAATTTAATAACATCTTTTGTATCAAAAAAAATTGCATATGTTGTTTCTTTTTGCCGCTCTTCCTTTTTTTCGGTCATATAATTATCACCGTAGTAAACACCAATAAGAGCGCCAATTGCAACAATTCCAAGTGCTACTTTAATTGAATACTTCATGCAGATCTCCTCTTAAACCATATAAACAAACCTGATATAGCTGTAATTACTGGTAATATACCAGCAAAAAAGGGCAGCCATCTCCCTGGATAAAGGGACATATTAAATTGCTTTGGAGTGAAATCACGTGGAGGTATAGAAACCAATTCTTGATCCTGATATAAATGAGCAACTGTTATAGGCAAAAGATTTTCACTGATTGGATTATCTCTTGCATAAGGCCCCAATATACTAAAGCCAAAAACAACTACTTGCGCTTTATCTTTAGCAGGATCTGTTTCTTTATTTAATACTTTTTCTACTGCTAGGTTTGAAGCACCAGAAATATCAAGATTGACACCAATAGTCCAGATTTTATTCGCATCAAAATTAGCATCAGGAGACAATCGGAATGGAGCCATTAAATCAATTTTATTTCTGACTTCAGGAGCTATTGTGATAGGAGCTGCACTATATGCAGAGAGAAGATTTGTTGCATTTATTAGAACTTTTCCGGTTGGATTTTCATTTGCAAGAATTGAAATAGGACGTCCACCATCGAGAGGCATAATAGCTTGTGCACCATAAACGTCTGCAAAAACTTTAGTGATAGGAGAATCAGGATTGAAATTACTTGCTAAAATAGGGGGTCTAGAAAAATTTTGCTTTACAAGCTGTTGCCCGATCGGCGTCGAAGTATTTAATGTTAATAAAATAGGATCTAATTTCAGATTTAATTCTGTGTATAGCCTTTCGAGCCCTTGCTCACGATAAGGATTTACTAATAAAATTAAACGCCCACCAAATCCAATAAAATTTCTTAAAATATTTTGAACTTCTTCTCCATACAAGAGATTATTATCTCCAGCAATCAAGACTTTAGCTTCTTGAGGTAAGTTACCTTGCTTGATATTCCACTCTTTTACTTCATAAGATTTAGCTTGTAAAACACTTACAACATCTGAATAACTGCGACCAGAATTATCAGGATTTACGCTCGGCTCACCACTACCAGATAAAAAATAAACTACTTTTTTAAATTTAACCAAATTAATAATAGCATTTGTTAGCTTACTCTCAGTAATAACTCCATCTATTTCACTTTTATTATTACCACTCATTAAAACAAGACGAGAAAAGCCCGAAGGCTGAATTTTCTGAACCATAGCCTTATCTGTTAAGCTCAATTGACCTACATTTATAATTTGAGGTGATGTTTTCATATATAAAGATAAGAGATCAATATTGCTGTCGCAATAGTTTTCACCTAGATTTGATGATGGAACACAAATAATTTCTACAGGTTTTGTGAGAGTAGATAGAATCTTTACACTTTCAGGAGTTAAAGAGTTTATTTTATTTGAAGTCAGGTCAAAAGATTTTGAAAAATTATTTTTATTTAAAACAACAGCAAGACCTATGATTAAGCACATACCAATCAAGCTTGAAATAATAGCTTGGGCAAAATATTTTGGTGCATATTTTTCTGCTGTATTTTCTTTGTTTTTATTATTTCCTAAAGGAGAAACTAAATAAGCAAGAACAATAGCGCCTAACAAGACGAGACCAATCGGAAAATATTTGTTAATTAAAACTAAATTTTCCCACATAAGCAAAGTAACAAAAATCAAAAAAATAGTCGCAATTGAAAATTCAAGTTTATGCTTTTTCATTATTTAAAATCTCCATTTTTTACTTTCCATAACAAACCGGCATAAGAAAAGAAAAACAGAAATAATTGCAATATATGTTGCAATAGAACCTGTTTTTATCATGCCTTTTGTAAACTCTGAACTCAGCTCTAATAAATTAACACTGTGTCTATACCAGTCTGGGATGCCAGGAAAAAAACCTGAGAATATAAATAGCAGAATAAAAAATGCAGATCCTAGATAACTAATAATAGGATTCTTTGTAAATGAACCAATAAAAAGTCCAATTGCAACAATAGTCGCACTGTTCAAAATAAAACCAATCCATCCACTTAACAAGACTTTTAAATCAGGTTCGGTAAAGATAATTGAATATAGTGGATAGAGTGCCATAAAAATACCAATCACTCCGAAATACAACATTACACCTAGAAATTTCCCGTATACGATTGCCCATGTAGAAATAGGAGCAGAAGCTTGCAATCTATAAGTGCCATTTCCCAAATCTTCACTCATAGTTTTCATAGTAAAAGCGGGAATAATAAAAATATTTATGTAATTTAAAAAATTTAATATTTGTCCAAAAATATCTGCAACGGGATCGATGGACTGCCCTCTGATCAATAACATTTGCACAACAATATAAAATACAATTCCAGACACTAGAAAAATAATACAAGCAGCTATCCATCCTAAAGGTGTACCAAAAAATCCTTTAAAATCTCTTCCTGCAATTGCTAAAGTCACACTCATATAATTTCTCCTGTAGGGGATATTTGAGCCTGATGATGACCAGGTTGTGAACGAATCACTTCAAAAAATATTTCTTCAAGACCTTCTTTTTTCTCTTCAATACCTATTAAAGGAAAATTTTGTTGAACGATCTGTTCAGTTACATTAGCAATATTTTCTCCTCCCGAATCCGCCCAAAACTCATTCCCAAATTCGACCAAGATAGAATTGTTTTTCTGTGACATTGACTTTGCAGATTTAACATAATTTCTCTGTTGAAACCAATGCAAAGCATGTTCTGTTTTTGAAGCAAATGTATATAAATAATATAATGGTTTTGAATTATCATTTTTAATAGAAGTTTTAGCAGCAATATGTCCATTATTTATGATAATAACTTCATCACATGTTGCTTGCACTTCAGATAAAATATGCGAACTTAAAATTACAGTTCGTTCGCTTGCTATTTTTTTTATTAATTTTCTAATATGTAAAATTTGGTTGGGATCAAGACCTTCGGTTGGCTCATCAAGGATTAAAACTTCGGGCCTATGGATAAGTGCAGCACAAAGCGCTACGCGTTGACGATATCCTTTAGATAAATTCCCAATGATTCTTTCCGTGACATCACTCACATCACAATCTTCTATCACTCTTTCAACCGCGGATTTCCTCTCTTTTCCACTTATACCTCGCAATTTTGCGACATAATGAACAAAATCTCTAACCCGCATTTCCTTATATAGAGGAGGATTATCAGGTAGATAACCCACATGGGCTTTAACATCTTGCGATTGTTCCACAATATCATAACCACAGATCTGAACACTTCCTGAACTTGGTCCCAATAAACCCGCTAAAATGTCCATTGTTGTTGATTTCCCAGAGCCATTTGGCCCTAAAAACCCGCAAACTCGCCCAGAGCCAACTGAAAAGTTTAATCCATGTAAAACTTTTCGCTCGCCAAAGAGTTTAACAAGTCCTTTTACTTCAATCATTTAGACCTCCTCAAAACAGACTCGACTCGGAAAGAAAAAGCGGCAGAAATTTACCGTCAAATAGTCAATATCCTAATGGGTATGATTGATATTAGCAAATTTAAGGAAATCAAAGAAGCAACCGATCTTTAATAAGGTTAATGAGTTACAGTTATTTGAAAAGGCTTCTTGCATGAAAAAACGAAACTTTGGAGACCAGACTTTTGCCAAACGAGTCGCTGCTCTCAACAAAAAAGCAATGGCACATGAGCACGTTGTTAATTTAGATGCCTACAGAGCTGCTTCACGTAGACCAGAAGCAAAAACAATTCTTGTTGTCGACGACGAGCCGGTCATGCGGAATGCTATTAAAAGAATTTTTGAAAAAGATAATTTTAGAGTTTTAATTGCAAAAGATGCAATGGAGCTTTCTAAGATAATTGAAGACACAAAACTTGATCTCGTTTTACTCGATATTCAACTCCCATGGGTTGATGGCTATGAATTGTGCGCCCTACTGAAGTCACATCCTCTCCTGAAAAATTTGCCAGTGGCTTTTGTTTCAGGCAATAAAACAGAAGAGGATATTCGCAAAGGCTTTGATGCTGGTTGTGATGAGTACATTACAAAACCTTTTGAAGTAGAAGCAATTCAGCGAATGGTGAATCAACTGTTGTTGAAAACGAGTTAGGTAACAATGGATCCTAAAAAAAAATGTATTGTTCTTAAATTTGGGGGAGCCTCCGTGCGTTCTCCTGAATCTTTTTCTTCTATTGCAGATATCATTTTACAACGCAAAAAAGAATATGAACGAGTGATTGTTGTCGTGAGCGCAATGGGTAGCACGACAGATGATCTCATTGCTTTGGCAACGAAAGTAAATCCTAACCCACCAAGACGTGAACTCGATATGCTCATTTCGGTGGGCGAACGTATCAGTGTTGCTTTACTAGCCATGGCACTGTCAGCAAAAGGAAGTGAAGCAATCAGTTTTACCGGGAGTCAATCTGGAATACTAACCACAAACGATCACTCTGACGCTAAAATTGTAAATGTAAAACCACACCGCCTCATTCCACACTTAGAATCCGGAAAAATCGTTATCGTTGCAGGCTTTCAAGGAATGAGTCTTGCAGGCGAAATAACAACTTTAGGTCGGGGAGGATCGGATACGACCGCCGTTGCCCTTGCAATTGCTTTAAAAGCAGATCTAGTTGAATTTTTTAAAGATGTTTATGGCATATATAACACTGATCCAAAGCTAGATAAACAAGCAAAGCTATTGTCAATATTAAGCCATAAAGAAGCTTTAAATATAGTAAATAGAGGAGCTAAAGTCCTGCATGCACGTTGTGTGCTTCTTGCCGAAAAAAACGCTGTGCCACTCAAAGTTCTCCCCTTTGCTCATTATGAAGAGAAAAATGTTGGCACTCTTATTGAATCTAATGAAAAAGCAGATTTACATATTTCCTACGAAGTTTGATATCATGCTTAATACAAACTTTATGCAAGTTTGCAGATCGACGTTCTTATTCTTAATTTTCCTTAGCTAAAGGAGATTATTAGAAATGAAGCAAGTTGTTATTGTAGGCGGCAGTGGTCTAGTCGGAAATCATATTTTAAATGTCTTAGCCCATAAGCAAGATATAGCAGTCACATCTCTCGTACGAAAAGTTGTTGGAGACTCTAACATCCCTTCAATAACTGAAGTGATATTTAATTTTGAAGACCCAAATGAATATAAAAAAATCGGCTCAGAGATTAAATGCGATATTTTTTTCTGCTGCATCGGAACAACTATTCGCAAAGCAAAATCTGCTGAGAATTTTTTAAAAGTTGATCGTGATTATCCCATTTTATTTATTGAAAATATCAAAAAAAACTCACCGAAAACAATTTTTGTTTTCGTCTCTAGTATTGGTGCAGCAAATCCACGAGGACTTTATTTAAGTGCAAAAAGTGAAGTAGAAAATGTTTTGAGAAAAAGTCTATTACCTTATATTATCGCTCGACCAAGTTTACTTATTGGCAAAAGAAAAGAGTTTCGTCTCGCAGAACAATTGGGCGGAATAATATTCAATAAAATTGACAATTTTCTTAAAAAGATAAATATCAGTGATGCACTTGCTATTAATAAATATGTTCCCATTAAAGCAACAGAAGTTGCAGAATGTCTAGTGCATAGTGCAATTAATTTTGACAAAACTATACCAGGAATCGTTATTGAAGGAAGAGATTTTAGCAATTTTACAAATTCGTGAGAAAATTATTACAATTGTTGCTATCAATATTATTTTAAAATTCAAACTGATTTTTCTCTTAGAAATTTATTAAACATTTCCATGACCAATGCATGAGCAATCGCTTGTGTAAAACGATAAATATACCAAGGTAAAGAAGGGTAAAAATCATGAATCGCAGCAACGACAGATTGTTCATGCGGAGAAATTCGAAATTCTAAGCGAGCATTGGCAAATACTGGCTTCTTAACTAAAAATCCTCCTCTAATATAAAACAATTGACGATCTAGAGAACTTCGATCAATCGAATGAAATAATGTTAATAAAGTTAAACTAAATAATTTAAAATGAATATATTCACCCTCAATTTTTGATCTAATAAAAAAGAATAAAAACTTTGGCAACCACTTTGTATATTCTTGTGCAACATCAATTGCATTCCAACCACTCGGTAAAGATAAACGTTGAACGGATCGGACGTTATTTTCCAAAGAATTAGATATTTGATGCTTAACCGAATTTTCTTGAATCTCTTTTTCATTAGCGATTGCTTTTTCAAGGGATTTTTTTAAAGAGATTGGATTTGGAATATATTTCTGAAAAAGTTTGATATTTTGGGGTATCATATTATATTTTAAACTATCTACTAAGGGAGAAACTATTTCATAATATTGTCCTGTAATGAGGACAACCCAAAATTTTGAAAGATATAAAGTTGAAAGAGAAATGGGAAAAATATAGCGCTTTAATCCCATAACTCTCGCAGTTAAATGCATAAACTCAATATAAGTTATTTTTTCAGGTCCAAAGGCATCGATTGTTTCATTGTAAGTTTCTTTATTATTGATACAGAGAGAGATCATTTTTACAATATCTTCAACATCAACTGGATAGGAATATGAATTTGCCCATCTTGGACATATCATTATTTTCAATCTCTTAACGAGTGAATAAACCATTTTAAATGAAGTGCTTCCTGCACCAATTATAATTGCCGCACGAATTCTCGTAAGTGGCACTCCTGAACAACTTAATATTGTTTCAACCTCTTCTCGGCTTTTTAAATGACGAGATAACATTATCTCATCGTGAGGGATAATTCCACCTAGATATATTATTTGTTTCAGCTGACATTTTTTCGCTGCTTTTGCCACATTGTCTGCAATTATAAGATCAAGATCTTCAAACTTAGCTTGAGTTAACCGAGTTCCTTTATTCATCGAATGCACTAAATAAATGAGAACCTCTGCCCCTTTCAATGCTTCTTCCGTTTCTCTTAAATTATATAAATCACACTTTATCCATTGTATATTATCACTCTTAGTTTCTTTACGACTCAATGCTTTTAAGGTACATTTATCTGACAATTGTGCAATTAAATTCTTTCCAATGAAACCCGTTGCTCCTGCAATAACAATAACTGGCTTCTCTGACATATTGATTTCCTAATATTTAAAAGATCATCTTGCTAGATTTTAGGGGGTGTTCTCACATGGGTCAAGCCACCATCGACATGAAGAATCTGCCCAGTAATGAATGAACTTTTTACGCCTAATAAATAAGATATAGCTTCTGCAACATCTGCTGGTTCACCTATTCTTTTAATAGCATTCATTGCAGAAGTTGCTCGTACAACCATTTCATTTTTAACTAAATGTGCAGACATTTTTGTATTTATTAATGAAGGAGCGACACAATTCACTCTTATTCCAGAATTTGCATATGTCATACTTAAACTTCTTACCAGCGATTCAACTGCACCCTTAGCTGCAGAAATTGCTTCATGGTTTGTTAAACCAACTCCAGCAGCTACAGATGAAATGAGAACAATCGAACCATATTTTTGCTTTTGCATAATAGGCAATATATATTTCAATGAGTAGAAAATACTATTTAAATTCAACTCAAATGTATTTTTCCATTCCTCAATTGAGGTTTGATGCAGTGGTTTCATAACAATAGATCCGATGAGATGAACATATTCATGGATAGCTCCCATTTTTTCATAAATGGCATCCAACGTTGCTTTTACTTCATCAGGTTGAGTTGCATCTACTGAAAAAAGTTCGACATTATCTATTTCCTCACGCTTATTTCGGACTAATCCAATTACTTTTTTATCATTTCCTTCTATTCTAATGAGCTCCTGTGCTATTGTAGAATAGCATCCGTTAATAAGTAAAATCTTTTTTTCGTACATAGTCATATTAATCTACCTTTATGTATAAGTAATTTTATGTTTTTGGTTTAACTATAATTATCTGTACGCCAAGACTTAAAAAATTTTCTAAGAGAAAAAATGGAATTGTTAACACTTTCAAAAGTAAATACGAAAAAAATTTATTCTCAAAGTTAATATTTGATATTTTATTTTTATGCTTTACTTTTTCTTGTCTGCCCAACCACCAAAGGGTAAATGCATCCAAAGTTCCGTGGCTTTTATATTCAACTATCTCCAAATTTGCTTTATTAATTGCATTTATAAGAGTTTTTTTATTAAACACAACTGTATGTCGTGGCGTATGAAAACCTGCCCAAAATCCTTTTTGGAATTTTACGAAAAATGAATCATAATTGGGCACTTCAATTATGAGAATTCCATCTGACATAATTTTATCTCTTAAATTTTTAAGAACAAGAATTGGGTCATATTCATGTTCTAAAACGTGCCAAAGAGTTATAATATTAAATTTCTCTATTCCACCAATTTTATCGAACGATCCTCTAATTAATTTTATTTTTTTTAACTTATTTTCAGGGATATTATCCCAGCCTTGAGAAGACAAATCCAAACCAAAACATTGAGCATTTGTCTTCTTTTGAGTCATAAGCAAAAAAGTTGGATTTCCGCAACCATAATCAAGAATTTTAGTAGATTCATTTATATTCGGATAAAATTTTTTTAAGTATGAAAATTTTTTTAAATCAATTCTATATTGCCCAAAGTCAACGAGCCTTGAGAATTTTCCCCAAGCTCTGCTCCCTAAATGAGGTAAATATTGATTATGATAATACTCTGCCATTTCTTCTTCACTTGGAGGATCTTTTAGAAAGACAAGGGAGCAATTATAACACTGAAAATAATCGAAATAGCTATTATTTATTTGTAATTGCACATAACTTTTCTGCACTAAAAAAGTTTTGAATGAAAAGCAGTGTGGGCATTTAGTTGTTTCTTGATAATAAATCATATTACCATTTTCAATATTCAAATTAAAATGCAAAGCGTTCATTTAATATTTTAAAATTCCAATCTATCTTAACATACATGAGAATAGGTTTTATACAATACGAATCCATGTTTTTTGTATAAGCTAAGAATATATTCTTAGTACCTCTCTTTCAAAAAATTTGTTAAGCCTCTAGCTTGAAAATTAACTTTAGAAAAACTAGAATGCCTATTAAGAATTCAAAAACTGTTCAGTTACTTAATATTGTGGAATATAAAAATGGATGTAAATTTAAACAAAGATTCCGCTAAAGCGTATAATAATATTTCTTTCCAAAATTTTCATTTTAGCCTACTTAAGCAGGAACACTTTAATCAAGCAAAAGAGTGCTTAGCAAGAGTCTTCTGTACAGATGGAGCAATGCTAAAACACTTGCAGGTCCAACAGAATGACTTAAATGAGTTCTTAGATGGTTTGTTAAATCATGCAATTCCACAACAGCTGAGTTGGATAGCAGTCGATAAGTCAACACAAAAAATAGTAGCGGTGCGTGTTCTGACTGATTTTTATGATAACTACTTACCTCAATCACCATTAACAAAAGAACTTACAATTATAAAAGATTTAATTACCACACTTTATGATATCGAATCTGAAGAATTGAATGTACAAAAAAACACTTTACTTCATACTTGGATGACAGCAGTCGAAAAGGATTATCAAAAAAAAGGACTTTTAAAAAGTTTGTATATGCTAGGCTCGAACCGGGCTAAAAGTCTTGGCTTTACTTCATGTATTGGAGAAGCGAGTAACATACACAATCTTAATTTTTTAAAAAAATATACAAAGATTAATCAATTAAATTCTATAATTTACAAAAATTATCAATACAATGAAATTTTTCCCTTTGCTGATATGCAAGAACATGTAGAATGTGTGCATTATAAATATCCACTACAATTCTATCCTGAAGCTGAAGAATACAGCTCAATATATTCAAAAATATAGAAAAGACGAATTGTTAAAAAAAAGAATAAAATGAATTTATTATCAAATATAATTCTTTATAAAAAGCAAACAAAAAAAATAGACCTATTCAAACAATACAAACAGTAAAGATAACTAAGTTATTTTTACTTTAATCTAGATTATCAAAATTTATAATGTCATATATAATATATTCTATAATTACCTTTTAAAAATTAATTAATTATAAAATCTTGACAAGAATTTTTTATATGATAATTTTTCAAAACGTTTTCAAATTTATAACTCTTTTATTTTTTAATAAAATTGGAGGCTAAATGGATAATTCAATAATTGAAAGAACAATAGAAATAAAACAAAAATCAATTGAAAACTTAATACAAAATGAAACATTAGCACTCATAGTAGAAAATTTTTATGCCGCTGACTTATGTGATTCGCTGTATATTAAACTCCAAAAAGATAAAAATTCTGAAATATATACTCATGAAACAATAGAAGACAATAAATTAGTCTTACAAAACTATGGGGTCAATCGCATCGGATTACCTTTTAATTCAACTTATAATACATCTGATGCAGAGTTAATAAATGCATATTATAGAGAGGCTCAAGTTGCTAGAGAAAGACTCAGACAGCATTGCTATCCTGCTTTTACACCTATTGATAAATTGCGTTTAATTTTAGATGAAGTATTTATTCCTGGTGCTAGTGTTGCACATTTTCAAAATAAAAAAATGTTAACAGGAATTGCTAGAATAAGTTCAGAATCTCTCTCTTACCTATCAGAAATTCAACCTCATTTTGATGCTCTCCCCTTAAAATATGCTGAATTTGATAAACAATTAGCAGCTAATATCTATCTCAATACCCCTGAAGATGGAGGGGAACTTGAATTGTGGAATTCCCTCGATTTAACACCTTTGACTCAAGTTCCAAAAAATTGGCGAGAAAAATTGCCACCTTCTATAAAAATAAAACCTAAAAAAGGTGATCTCATTATTTTTAACTGTAGAAAGCCTCACGCTATCTGCGCATTTAAAGGCAAAGAAAGAATAACAATTCAAGTTTTTATAGGATATAAAGAGGGCATGCCTCTCATGCTTTGGAATTAATATTGCCTTAGGAGTTTAACAAATGGAACAAGATTTTAAAAAAGCTTTAAATATTATTTCTGATTGGATTCTGGAATATAGCACTCAGAAAAATAATTTACCTGTTTCTCCTAAATTAAAATTTGGGGATATCTATAAACAAATTCCAAAATGTCCCCCAGAAAATGCTGAGAGTTTTTCTACTCTCTTTACAGATTTTAAACAAAAGATTTTGCCAGGTTTAATGCATTGGCAAAGCAATAATTTTTTTGGCCTATTTCCAAATACAACCAGCCCACCATCAATTCTTGCCGAAATGTTAATTGCAACTTTAAATGTTCAATGTATGAACTGGACAGCATCACCCGCAGCAACAGAACTTGAAATCAGTGTAATGGAATGGTTAAGAGATCTTATTGGCTTACCAAAAGAGTTCTCTGGTGTTCTTCAAGATTCTGCCTCAAGCTCTACTCTCATTGCCACACTGATTGCACGTGAAAAAGCAACAGATTTTTTCAGTAATTTAAAAGGAACAGGACTTGCTCCTCTCGTTGCCTATTGCTCATCTGAAGCACATTTTTCTATAGAAAAAGGCATAAAAATCGCTGGGATTGGCAGTCAAAATTTGAGAAAAATACCGACCTGTGAAAATCAGAAAATGAACACAGATATACTTTTGTCCACGATTGAAGAAGATATTAAAAATGGTTTTAAACCCTTTTTAGTGGTGGGTGCTTTGGGGACTACAGGCTCAACTGCTATCGATGACTTAGAAAAAATATCTGCTATTACAAAAAAATATAATTTATGGTTCCATATCGATGCAGCATATGCAGGCGCAGCACTTATTCTTCCCGAAATAAGAGATATAGCAAAAGGCTATGAACTTGCTGACAGCATAGTTTTTAATCCTCATAAATGGCTTTTAACTTCTTTTGAATGCTCTGCATTTTTTCTAAAAGAAAAAAATAATTTAGTCCGAACATTTTCAGTTAAAACACCTGAGTATTTGAAAGAAACTCATTTTGAAGAAAATACAAATTTTAGCGACTGGAGTCTAGGCCTCGGCCGTCGCTTCCGTGCACTCAAACTTTGGTTCGTAATCCGCTGGTATGGCACAGATAAATTACGAGAAATTATAAGAAATCATATTTTACTTGGGCAAAAAATGGAAAATTGGATTGCCAATGATTCAGAATTTGAAATTCTCACACAAAGAAATTTTAACCTAATTTGCTTTCGATTTCGTTCTTCCGATGAAGTAAATTTAAAAATTATAGATCATATAAACTCATCTGGAAAATTCTTTTTGGGACATACTAAAATAAATAATCAAGTCGCAATTCGTATAGTATTTGGACAAATTGATATTCAAGAAGATCATTTACAATCTTTTTGGTATGAAATACAAAATATTGCTAAAAAATTTAAAAAGGAAATCTAATATGAAAGACACAGATTTTAACTTTTGTATATTAAATGATGAGTATTTTAATCAAGCAAAATTTTGCTTGATTAAAGTTTTTATAGAAAATGAACCTATGGGAAAGCATTTAAAACTCAGTGAAGATGATTTAACTGAATTTGTAGAAGGATTATTAATACACGCATTTCCACAAAAATTATCATGGATCGCAATTGATAATACCACAAATAAAATTGCTGCTGTAAGAATCTTAACAGATGTATACAATGATTATTCACCTGTTATTCATTCTTCAAAAAAATTAAATATCATTTTCAACTTTCTTGAATCACTTTATTCGAATCATGAGAAAGTTTTGCAGGTAAAAAAAACAACTTTACTCCACACTTGGATGACAGCTGTGGCAGAAGAGCATCAACAAAAAGGATTGTTAAAAACATTATTTAAACATGGAGCTCATTGGGCTAAAAAACAAGGATTTCAATATTGTATAGGAGAAGCGACCAATATTCACAATCTTAATTTCCTTAAAAAGTATACTGAGTTTTCACAATTGAACGCAATTGAATATAAAAAATTTGAGTTCAATAATTCTTATCCTTTTCAAAATCTAGAAGAACATTTAGAGGGAGTTTTATATTACTATCCTTTACAATATTTTCCTGAAATTGAAAAAGACATGCCAGCAATGTATTAGCAATCTTCTTTCAATAAATTATACACTGTATTTAATATACCATTCAATCTTTTTTTCGTTGAGTTAAAACTTGCTAAAATATAAATTACGTTTCCTAAAGGACGAATAGCTATATCTAAATCTTGCAGTTTTTCTACGATTGATTTTGCTCTCAACGAAGCATATCCTGCTTCAGTATCAGACAGTTCAACGGCAAATATACTTCCAAAAGCAAAAACTCCGGTAACAGAATCAAGACAAGATATTTTTTCTACATAAGCATAATTCCATAAATTACAGATAGTATCTCTTTCAGGGCAATAATGAAGTGAAGCTTGTATTTCATCGATTGCTTCCAATGCGACAGCACAACCAACTGGCGTTGCTGTATAAGAATGTCCATGTAAAAGAGCTGTTGACAAATCATCACCTAGGAAGCAGTTAAAATAGTCTTCACTTGCTAAAGTAACAGACATAGGCAATAAACCACCTGTTAAAAGTTTTGCATAGCAAGCAATATCTGGATTTATATTCAACAATTGTGCCGCTGTTATTTTGCCAAGTCGCCAAAAACCGGTAAAAACCTCATCAATAATGACAGGTATATTTCTTTTTTGGCACTCATAAATAAGTTGCTTTTGAAAGAGAGGATCGATGAGCTTCATACCACCAGCCCCTTGAATAATAGGCTCTAACAGCAAGGCACCTATCGCTATATTTTCAGAAGCAATATATTCCAATTGAGTTTGAATATAGGAAGAATAAATTTCTGATAAATGCGTTTTTTGTCGTTCATCATCAAAAAATGACCCTAATGATTGAAAAGGCATGGTAAAAGTATTTTCAGTAGACATACCCTTAGGAAGACTCACAATGTATTTTTTATTTTTGAGAGCTATTTTTGGATAATCTAACCAAAATCCTTTTGGAGTATACCAATGTTCATTGTTTTTAAATATATTTGGATTTGTTGCATTCATGGATGCATTTGTATCACCATGATATGAATCTTTTAAACCTATTATATAAACGTCGATCTTTTTATTATCTTTTGGAAATCCAATAGATTTTCTAAATGCAATTTTCAAAGCAATTTCAACTGCACTCGATCCATTATCCGAATAGAATACCCGATTCGCCCAACCTCTCCCAACAGTATTGATTAATTTATGAGTCAGTTTTGCAACGGGTTCATGAACATTACCAGGGAACATTACATGACCATATCGACCCGCTGCGTGCACCGCTGCTTGAGCTAGCTTTACGGATCCATGGCCGATTCCTTGCGTCCACCAACTTGCAGATGCATCATATGAAATTTGTGAAAGTAAATTATTATTACTTTCCTGCTGCAACTTTAAAAAATGTATATTGTCGTTAAATGCGCTCTCTATATATTTAGCAGATTTTATATTTTTATGTTGAGTAAAAGGCCACCATATATGCTTATTAGCAATATCGATATACTCGTCAATTATTTGAATTCTACTTAAATGATAGTTTGAAAGAAACCTAAATACATTTAAAAATTCATTTAAATTAATATTAAACCACAATTCAAGTTCTTGTGAATAATTATCATTCTGCCTAATATCTTCTAATTTATTCAAATTTTTCATTTCAAAAACAGGATATTTTTCATTATAATACTTCTTTAGAAATTCACCATTCTCATGTTCACCTGAAAAAAGAAGAATACAAGTTATATTGTACCCACGGCTTTCAAGCAAAGATATCGAACTGATTGTGCATGAAATTCCCCCTAATTTTGCATCTGCTATAAAAATCACAGGCAATCTCAGAGGCCGATAAAAATCACATTGAAGATTGCCAGACAATGATGGCGAAGCAACTCCACCAGCACCTTCGATTAAGACAAAATGAGCTTGATTTTGTTTAATCTCATCACGTATCATTATTAAAAGTTTTTCTTCAAAATCTTCTAAAGATAAGTTCCCAGATAATGCACGATGAGGTGAAACTGGTTCAGATAATGAGAAAAGAGTTTTTGCACTCACTTTAGCAGATTGATTGTATTTTTTAACGAATGATGAATCTGAATCTTTTGGGAATCCAGTTTGAATCGGTTTTAAATAAAGTGTATTAACTTTTTCATGCGCTGCTGCCAAACAAAGTCCAGTGGAAAATAAAGTTTTACCTATATCTGTATTTGCACCCATAACATAAAATGCAGGATATTTTGTTAACATAAATCTTCCTTTAAAATTTAGAATATATTTTCAATTAAATCATCTATATCTTTTTCTGAATGATCGCTTCTTAATATAACTCTTAACCTTGCTGTCCCGCGCGGGACTGAAGGAGGGCGAATTTCTTTGACTAAAATTCCACGTTCTAACAATGATTGTACCATTTTTAAAACAAGCGCATTGTCACCTATTATCAATGGAATTATATGAGAACAATGATTATTTAACTCATGAATATTCTGACACGAACGATTTTTGGGCAATAAAGATATTTTTTCTTTAAAATAATTTATAATTCTAGATAATTTATATCTTTTTAATTTTCCTTCTTCGCTAAAAATTATTTTGAGTGATTGATGGAGAGCACCAACGGCAAATGGAGTAGCTGCTGTTGAATAGATTAAAGCCTTTGATTTTTGCATTATTCTTTGTTTTAATTCTAAATAATCAGTTGCAATAAAACCACCAGAAACCCCTAACGCTTTTCCACAACCAGCAACTATAGCTAACACATATTTTTTTAAATATGGGTTTTCTGCCAAATAACTTCCTGTTGAAAAAACTCCAATTGAATGTGTTTCATCAATAATTATAAAAGTATTATACTTTTCACAAATTTCTAATAATTTTGTAGAATCGAAAATATCACCATCCATAGAAAATAAAGATTCTATTACAATGATTTTTGCTTGGGCCGATGATTTTTGTAATTTTTGCTCTAAATTATTAAAATCCATATGGCGAAAAATAGACGCAGGAATTTTTGCATTACGAAAACCTAAATAAATACTTGCATGACAACGATGATCAACAAATAATTCCTGAGAAATTATATTTTCTTCAAATGAATACGGTGCAAGAGCATCAAATAATGCTAAGTTTGCCATAAATCCAGAAGTAAAATAAAGAGAATATTTTAAACCAACACAATTTGAAAAATAGTCTTCTAATTCCAAAAGATTTGCATCGGTTTCTACAACCATTCTTGAAGAACCTGATCCTGCCCCATTCTCTTGAGCAGCTCGGTAACCAGCATTTATCACCCGTGGATCAAAGCGCATTGCTAAGTAATCATTTGTTGAAAAATCAATCTTGATTTTTTGTTCACTTTTATTTTTAAAATAGTGAATTGGTTTTCTAAAATTATGCTGCTCTATTAAGACAGAGTTCGTGCTCTGCCATATTTTATTCAAATATTCAGTTGACATATTCTTTTTCATTTAAAAGATTAAGTGGCTTTGTGACATCATCGATAAGTTTATTATCGAAAGAATAACCTGGAAGCGGAGAAGTTAATAAAATGTCGCCGCTGAAAATGGAGTTAGCCCCTGCAGCTAAACATAAAATTTGTGCTTCTCTGCTCAAATTCATTCTACCTGCAGAAAGACGTAAACGGGCTTTTGGAATAAGAATACGGGCCACAGCGATGGTTCTGACAAAATCGAGCACATCGACGTCATCTTGATTCTCTAAAGGTGTACCATCAAATTTAACTAGGAAATTGATGGGAATACTTTCTGGCTGTGGATCCATGGTAGCTAAAAAGGCGACAAGTTTCATTCTATCTTCAGCACTTTCGCCCATTCCTAATATTCCACCACAACAGATATTTATATCATTTCTTCTTAGATTTCTTAGTGTTTCAACTCGATCTTTAAATTTTCTTGTTGTAATTATTTTTGAATAATAATCTTTTGAAGTATCAACATTATGATTGTAATAATCCAAACCTGCTTCTTTTAATTTTCGACTTTGCTCATCATTTAACAACCCTAACGTAACGCAGGCCTCCATTCCTAGCGCTTTGACTTCACGAATTGCTTCTAGTACCCGCTCAAATTGTTCGCCTCTTGGCGGCTTTCTCCAAGCTGCTCCCATGCAGAAGCGCTCTGCTCCATTTTCTTTAGCAACCTTTGCTTTCTCGACAATATCTTGGACTTCCATCAAAGGATGCTTTTTAATGTCTGTTTCATAACGTGCACTTTGAGGGCAATAGGAACAATCTTCAGGACAAGATCCTGTCTTAATCGATAGCAATGCACTGCGCTGAATGTCTGCTTCTGGCCAATGCTCCTTATGCACAATAGCGGCATCTTGTAACAATTGTAAAAAAGGTTTTTTATACAATTCTATAGCTTTTAAGTATAATTCTTCATTATATTCTTCACTAATTAGTTCTTTGGCCTCGTCTGCACAGTATTCCTGCTGAATTTTTTCTCTTTTATCTTGTTCTAAATGCTGCATTTTTTATCTCCTCTAAAAATTATCGCCAAAAAGAACTGGAGATAGTCTTACATTCGAGAATGAAATCTGTAAAGCAAATAGAACATAGCTTAAATAAATAAGAGTTTTATGCAATTTTTTTGAGAAATTAAAAATCAGGAGAAAAGTGATAGAATCACTTTTCTCTCACTTCAATAAGGCAGGTCATATTTAAAACATTTTTAGCGCTTACAAGCTTGAGATTTGCTGAGTGAAATAGCTTTTCAAATTCAGAAAAAGTTCTTTCTTTTCCTTCCGTCATTAAAAGCATTGCAAAATCCATCGTTCTTGCCAATAATGGTTCAATTGAACTTTCTAAAGCCGCTTCAATTAAATAAATTTTTCCACCTTCATTTAATGCTTTTCGACAATTTGCTAAAATTTGTCTTGCTTTTTCATCATTCCAATTGTGAATGATATTTGAAAGCACAATGCAATCTACTTTAAAAGGAAGAGGCTTAAAGAAATCACCCCATATCAGTTCAACCCTATTTTTATATTGAAAGTCTTCCATTTCGCTCATAGCACTTTCTATAACACTTTTTTGATCAAAAAGTATCCCTTGCAAATGTGCGTGCTGAGTAATCATATTTCTAATTGAAGCTCCTGAGCCTCCTCCGACATCTGCAATTGTTTTTACAGAGCTTAAATCCATTTCATACAAAGCATTTTTATTTATATTTTCAGACAAATCACGCATTGCTAGATTAAATACAGTTTCTCTCTCAGGATTTTTATTAAAATAAGAATAAAGAGATTCATTATGCGCACATTCAAAAGCACTTTTTTCTGTTCTTAGAGCTTTATCAATATTTTCTGCAGCTTTGAAAAATTCAAGACTCCACAGATTTGTTAAGTTTGCATAATTTCCTTTTTTATTAGGAAGAAATCTTTCGCCCATTCGAGTCAAATGAAAATTCATATCGCTTGTTTCTTTGATCAAATTAATATTTTCAAGGCATTTTAATAATCGATAAAGTCTACTCGGTATAAAATCATTTTTTTTAGCCAAAGAATTTAGTTCATTTATACCATTATCTAAATGCATAAACAAATCATATTTAACAGCAATCTGGATACACTTTAAGTTAATATTTGCAGCAAGAAGTCCATTTATTTTCAAATCATCATTTGCATTATACATATCGAAAAAGTTTTGTGAATTATTTTTCATAAAATTCTCCTTCATTTGATGTTGCACAGTTGACATCAAAAATATATTTAATTTTTTTATAAAGTAAAGCATTTTTTTAATTTTTTATTTGTAACTTTAAGTCATTAGAAACAAATGGAAGATATCATTATTCGATTTCTAAACACCAATCAAGCATTTTTTTTATATGATAACTTTCTAAAAATGGATTCACTAATATCAGTCGCAGAAAAAATCCATCTTCATCTTGAGAATAATTTATCATTGCATAATTTTTATCAATTAATTTATTTCTTACAATTTTTGACCAATTAAAGTTACTATAATTTTTATAAGGAGGAACTATTTTAACACATATATTTAAATATTCTGGAGTATGCAATAATTCTAATCGTTCTTTCTCATTTATATACATCAAAACTTCATCACGAATTTTGTAAAGTTTATTAACAAAATCTCCTAGCCCATTCGTCCCTACACTTTTCCATAATGACCAAAAGCTTAAAAAATCACCTTTCCGTCCACACTGCCAAGTCAATTGTCCTTTATCTACAGCGGTTGGATTTTGATGAAATAAATAATCACAATTATCGACAACATTTGCATCTTTTAAAAGTTGGGCACGACGAGTTAAAAAGAAACTACCTTCCACCTCTGTTAAGAGGTTATATTTTAGCTGGAGCAAGGATTTATGGTGAACCAGCAATAGATATGAGTTTTAAATGTGTCTATTTTTTTACCATGCTTTATTTAAAAGACTTATCCCCTCTTTTTAAACAAAGATATATTAGAAATCTATAACACTTATGGCCAGTAGTTTAAGAGTTTTATTTAAATTATTTTTATTTTTTATGACTGTTTTGATTTATTTTTTTATTACCATTTTTTTTCTTTTTAATATGTGGATTTAATATTAATAAATCTAGAAAATTTTTACTGTATATAATTTCTTTTTTTTCTAATTGGTGTTTGTTCTTTTTAAACATACAACTCATTATAAAAAATGACAAATACAACCATGATGAGAATTTTTTATGTGATTTTTTTCCAGAAGCTACAAGCACAGAAGGAAAAGAAATAAGAGCATTTAAAAAACCACTATTTCAATCAGCTATACTTTCACAGTCGTCTGTTTTGCCTCTCTGCATAAATTATTTAAAGATCGATGGAGAAAACTTAAATATTGGCAAATAAGGACAAGATTTTTGGTATGGTGATATGTGCTTTTTTAGCCATCTGCTTAAACTTTTTTCCTGCAAAAGTATTCAAGCTGAAATAAAGTTCATAGATAGAATAGAATATAATTCTCAATTATCTAAAGCTCTTATGGCTGAAGAAAGCAATAAAATTATCAAAGAGAGTTTTATTCCAATTGCTTAAGATATAAATAATTTACATTTTTATAAAATTTGCTAATATTAAGAATTCTTTTGGTCATTTTATCTGAGGAAAGAGCTTATCTTGAAAAATATATCTAAAATAATACAATATGTTAAGATAAAATCAAGCTTTGCTTATTTACCAAGCCACGTGGTAGATAATATAAAGTTGGCTGAATATCTATCGACAAAAGACAAAACACCAGCAGATATGGCAGACACAATATCAAAGCACACTGGGATCTACGAAAGACGCTATGCCTTATATACTGAAGCAGCCAGTGATTTAGCTATCCAAGCTATCAAAGCAAGTTCAATCGATTTAAAAACCATCTCAGCGCTGCTTGTCGCTACAACCTCTGGGGATTTTCCTTCGCCTGCAACAGCAACTTTTGTGCACAAAGGACTTAGACTCAATAACAAGACTCATTGTCTCGATATTGCAAGTTCCTGCTCAAGCTTTCTTTCTGCTTTGCGCAGCTCATTCGGCTTTTTAACAGCGCAAGAAAATACCCTCGTGGTTGCAACAGAACTCAAGCACAAAGGGCTCACGGAAAATGATTTGCGGACAAAATCACTTTTTGCCGATGGTGCTGGCGGCGTTTATTTAACAGAGGGAAATGAAAAAGATGATTTCCTAGTCTTCATTCATCAAGAAAGCCAATCTGAACTTGCACAAAATATTCTTATTCCTGTCGGTGGGTCAAGAGAGCCTGTTACTTTAGAAAATATCGAACGCAATAAACTTACTTTTACAGATGCTAAATTTATGTATTTACAGACAGTAAAAGCAATTACGAATGCGATAGAAAATTGTTGGAAAACAAGAAACGAATATTTACTCACACGAAATAAAAAATGTATCGCCTGCACAATTTATATTCACCAAGCTAATAAAAATATATTGACCGATGTAATGGCTAAATTGCCTGAAGAAATTTCTACAAATATTCCGACCCTAATGGCAGATGTGGGAAATATGGTCTGTGCCTCACTACCAGTCTTGAGAACTCGCGTTCTTTTTTTAAAAGCTATTTTTTTCCACACACGCACTCAAATTGCAAAAGACAATCTTATAAATCACTTTTTAACTTTGTGTGCCAATAGTTCATTTTTCTCTTATGAAAAAGATGAAAAAGGAATTTGTTTTAAAACTCATTTTTTTGCGGAAGAAATTTCTATTTATGATGCTTGTACGAATAATGTACATGAAAGCTGGCTTGCTCGTATAGATGTAATTGAATATAATTCTTTGCAAAAAATATTTACAAATGAATACAAAATATATGAAGGAAATAAAGAGTATCAATTTTTAGATATTTGGATCGCTGCAGGAGGGGGATTTCAAACAATCGGATTGCTGCATGGCAATATTTAAGCACTATGGCAACTTCGATTCGGGCTGATAGGTTGCTTTGATTGAAAACATCAAAGGAAATTTTTTATTTGGATGTTTTAAAACATATTTGTCTGCAGCAATCTCCTCTAGGTTTGGAAAACAATTATAGAAGCTATAGGTAAATTCATTTAAATATTCAAGAATAAGACCTTTTTTCCTGAGCGCATTTACGATTTCACTCAATGAAAGACTCCATTCATAAGCCAAATGTGAAAATTTTTCATTAAAATCGGCATAGCTTCCATTTACTTCAGAACAGATAAAATTTTCATGAGTCGAATAAGCTTCAGTCAAGGTACCTTAAGAACATCCGAACAAATAAACTGAGCAGGGATATTGAGTTCCTGACTGAGTTGCTTTGCCAATTCTATAGCTTCATTGGAAAGATCAATTCCAGTTTCGGTAGCTCCTAAATGTGCCTATGAAATGGTATCTTGTCCCATATGACACTGTAAATTTAGCCCAATTATTCCACAAAGAAAGATTATTATTTAAATGCTTTTCACTCTTTTCCAAGTTTGCTTTCATCCTCTTTTTATCTCCATAAATATTTATTTTTTTTCCTACTCATTCTGCAAGGAGTTTTTCTTGCGCATATGAAAGAACAGGATATAATTCTGAATGAAGAATGATTGTCTCTTTAGCACATTCTTTTCTTTATGCCTATTCATATAATGCAGGAATTATAAATGAAAATTAAAAACTTTATTCCTTTAATCATGGCAACTCTATCACATTCTTTTATTTTTGCGCAAGATAAAAAAATACAATTTCATCTGCAAAATTGGGATGTCGAAATAAACCCAGAAAACCTAGAAGTTTCTTATACGAAATTAAATGAAAAAAACACTATTGCCTCTACATTACAAAAAGATCTTGGAGAGATTGCAAATTTAACATTCAATAATACTTCTGCTCAGTGGTTATTTCCAGCAAAGCAATTGTCTGTGTCTGTCACCCATAAAGGCGACGATCTCATATTTAAATTTGATTCTAATAAAGAACAGGTTTTAGAGTGGCCCAACACTATCACAGTGAAAAACTCTAAGAATTTAATTATTCCTGATGGTGAAGGTCTACTTATCCCTGTACAAAGCTTGTTTTGGCAAAATTCTATACAAAAATATGATGCGTCAGAGTATCCAATGGCGTACGCATTGACCTTACCACTCTTTGGTATCCAAACAGAAAATAATATTATATCATACATTTCAGAAAAGAGTTTAAACAATACACTTAATATTAAAAATCAGCAAAATAGAATGTATGCAGTTCAAAGCCATGAATTTAGAAAAATAGATAACTTCTCAACTTATGAAATCACAATTAATTATAACGAAACAACAAATCCAATTTTTCCAAGCCAGATCTTTAAAAAACAATTAATTGAAAAATCACAATTTTTGACACTAGATGATAAACAAAAACTTAATCCTAATATAAATAAATTATTTGGTGCAATGCACACTTATGTATGGGGTACAGGGAGAACTATAGAATTTTTAAATGCAATAAATAAATTAGGCATTGAAAAAATGTGGATAGGTACCGATGAAGGAGAAAACGATAAATTTAAAATATCTAAAGATTATATTCAAACAGCTAAAAATCTTGGCTTTCTAGTCGGTCCATATGACACATGGGAAAATATCCAAAACCCAAGGACGGCAGATACATATTTATCCGTTTTTCCAAATGCTTGGCCCAAAGCTGCTGTCATCGACAAAAAAGGAGAACCTATAAAAGGGTTTCATAATCGCGGTTATGAGGCAAGTTCCCAATATTTTGCCTTGCAAAACCCAACAAATAAAGACTTAAAAGATCGTTTAAATAAATTTGCAGAAACAGGAATAAATAGTTATTTTTTAGATGTTGATGGCACTGGTACGTTACACGATGATTATTCACCAGAACACGCCATGAATATTGAACAAGATTTAAATAACCGCATAGCACGTATGAAATTAATTTCAGAAGATAAAAAACTCGTTCTTGGTTCAGAAACAGCTGTTTATTTATTTGTTCCTTCCCTAGCATTTGCCCATGGCAACACTTCTGTCTTTAATGGCCCGCATTGGAAGCTAACCCGAAATAAGAAACAATATGGAGCCTGGTACCCTACAGAACGTCCAAGTTTTTTCTTTAAATCAATCAATGCGCCTACTGAATATATAAAAACTAAATTCAATTCTATTTATAGAATACCACTCTTCCAAGCCGCATTTCATGAAAGTATTATAACGACGGATCGCTGGGAAATACCAATTACAAAATTTAAAAATGCAATAAAAGATCGTTTATTGTTAGAATTACTGTATGGCATACCTACAAATTGGGTTCTTGATACTCAAATGGTAAAGGAACAGGCAGAAATGCTTAAAAAACTAAATGCTTTTTTCTCACCGCTACACAAAAAAATTGCCACGTTACCGCTATCTCATTTTTCATGGCTGACTGAGGATAAATTGGTACAAAGAACACAATTTGGCGATGATGTGCAATTAACTGCAAATTTTTCAGATAAAAATTATAAGGATATTCCAGCAAAGAGTATTGAATTAATCTGGTTAAGAGACAATAAAAAAGAAATATTTACACCTTAGCTTTTTCTTTTTTTCCCTCATAAAAAACTTGATCAAATACCTGTCTTTCTTCAGACATCGTATATGAAGCACGAGTGTCTTTTATCAATTTAGTAGCGAATTCTAATACTTCTTGTAGATCACAATTTTGAATTCCTTTGTTCAAAAACTTCATAAGACCTTCGTTGATTTTCTTTTGTGCACCTAAAGCATGTTCAATTCTTTGCGTTTGAATATCTTCAAAATTAAGGGATTGAATCATTGTATAGACTTGTGGGCGAAGCCTCTCTTCAAGACGGCAAACACTTTCCATGCGTTTTGAAATATCAGACCAAATGTGATCATAAGCATTGGAACTCGTATTATTATCTATTCCTTTTGCTTCTGCATCTTTTTCCACAGCTTCTCTGATTGCAGGTGGCAATAATGCGGGATTGGCTTGAGCCGCTGCTTCAGCAAAAATATCGTCTGCGCGAGAATTTGCGCGGGTATTTAGAGTCGCTGCTTCGTTGTGAGTTGATTTATTAAATAAACTTTCAAAAATCTCTTGAGCTGAACGTCCCTCTTGCACAACTAAATTATCCATTTGTTGAATGGCAGTGGACATGGCTTCAACAAAAGATCGAACATTTGCTTGTAAATCAATCAATTGATATTCCATTAAAACTGAAAAATGAAAGAGCAATTGCACAAGCATATTTTCGGGACTTTTCGCATTTGTAAAGGGAAGTTCTTTTTCCATTAGGGATCTCCGTCACTGAAATCATTCTTCAAAACTTGCGCCTAATTCTGTTAATTTATCCTTAGCTTTCGTATAGTTGGGATCAATTTTCACAACGCGTCGCAAGACTTTAATGGCTTCATCCTTTTTTTCCCAAAGTATCAAAGTCACTGCCTTATTAAATAGCACAAGATGATTATCGGGATGTTTCTTTAAAATTTGATTATAAGTTTGCACCCCTTTTTCATAATCCTTGGAATCGCGGTAACAAATAGCCAAAGAATTTGCATAACTCACATTCTCAGGATCAAGGTGTACAGCTTCTTTCAAAAGTTTTAACGCACTGACATAGTCTTTTTTTGAAAAATAACAGAATCCTAACCGCTCAATAATATAAGGATGTTTTAAGCCTGCACTGGTTGCTATGCTTAAAATTTGAATGCATTCATCGATTTTATTCTGTTTTAAAAGCATTTCAGTACAGCTTTCATAACGCACGATATTAAGTGGGCTGACAGCCACAGCTTTTTTTAAATCTTCAAGAGACTTTTCATTGTCATTCATTTGTGCATAAATTTCAGCACGGACTACATAGGCATGGACATAGTTTTCATTCCGCTCTATCCCAAGAGTGGCATACTTTAACGCTTCTTCTAATTGTTTTTTTATTAAAAGAATCCTGGCAATACCGACTGGAGGGCGGGCAGCTTTGTGTGAGACTTTGAATAATTCTTGATAAACTTTTAAAGCTTCATCATATTCTTTGTCACGCATTTTAGATTTTGCAAATTCATATATTCGTTCAGGATTTTTAGGATTGATAAAAGCATTATAAGCACTGCGAATTTTTGGCAAAAGATCGCCTTGAGAAATGGGGCGCACAAGCAGATCATCCATACCTACTTCAAGTGCATACATCAATTCACCTTTATTTAGGGCTTTTGATATAAGGACAAATGCTGGTCGGTAACAGTTGTGATCTTCACTCAATTCTTTGAGCATATCGTAACCATTTACAAACTCAAGATCATCACCTTCAATGGCAATATGAACAGGTTTTACGCGTAATTCCGCTAAAGAAGCGTGACCATCCCTATCCGTTTTGACATTGGCAAAACCAAGCTTCTGCAAATGGTGCTTTATAATCAGACGAATTTCATTATGAGCTTCACCCACATGAATTGAAAGATCCGTGCTAAATGGGGTCGGTTCACTTAAACCAAACATCTTAAAGAGATCTATATGTTCCACTCCAAATAGCCTCCACGCGAAGCATTTTGCAGTCTCAAAAGAACTCTTAAGATTCTGATTTTCAAGGAAAAAATATTAAGAAATCATTGCCCCAAGCCTGTTGCTAAGAGTTTTCTTCCTTTAGAAAATAGAACTTCAATTTTATTGAGCCCGCTTTCCGCAACCACAAAGCCAATACCAAAAGATTTATGATTGAGTATCTCACCTGTTTTGAATCGTACAGATGCTTTATACTCTTTAGCTTGCGAAACATTATTTTTTTGCGCACTTAAACGCGCTTCAAATTGCGCAATATCTTCTGAGGTGCCGGCTTGCATACTTAAAGGTAGCTGAGCAACCGATTTTGTACTCGCTCTGGAGTCAGAATCATCTTTTTTTCTAGCTTTTGCTTTTGACTTACTTTTTTTCTTTACTCCAGGATCATCTCCTGTGAGGCGCTTAGCCCCTGCATCTAAATCAAGATCTTGTTCTTCATCACGTTCCATTTCCCGAGTTCCTCCTTTAGCTAATTCAGCCTCAGATTTTGGTGAGCGATATAGTTTTTCTGACTTACATGTATTGCACAATACCTTTTCAGGCTTATTATTTGCGCCACAAGTTACAATAGTATGAGTTAAATTCATCTTGCAACGATTGCAGTAAGCTAAAATGTCATTTCCTACTCTTGATGAAGATTTTGACTGCGATGAAATAAAAAGTGAATTCGGACCATCCGTAATTGCCATTTTTCCTCCAAATGGATCCAACGAGAACTAAAATTTAAAGAGAGAGAGCGACCTGTGCGCCCGCAGTTTGCCTGAGTGTTGTATCATCGGAATCAGTCTTGACAAGTGTATAATAGAGACGAAGCACTGGACCATTAAAAAAAATTCCTGTTCCCCAAAAAAACCTTGATTCATTTGGATTATAACCAACACTTCCTTTAATATCAAAGAATCTATGAACTGCAACATTAAAGCCACCTACTGCTGATAAAAATCCTGACTTTGAATCAAACAAAGCATCGGCACTCAATGTGTAATAACCATCTAAAACAACAGTGGATATCCCTGCATCAAAGCTTGTTGGGTTGTATTTATCAAACATCCCAAGGCTACTGAGACCCAAAAATATAGGACGACCACTTGCCAGGTCAATTTGATAAAACAAACCTGCACCCATTCTATAATTTTCTGCTTGCCATTTCCATTTCTCAGTCAATATCAGTTGCTGATATTCAAATGACAGACCAATACTTAAATTTTTAATTTCAGGAATTTGATAAGCAAGTCCTAAAGTAAATCTTCTATCGCGCTCAATGTCATCACTTGAAAGAGTTTCTCTGGCTCTTAAAACCGTTGCGACAGGAGTTAAATAAGAATCAAAAATTCCAAATTCAACCATATCAGCCTGCTTTTGCCACGCTGTACCTCCAAATAAATAATATTCTTTTTTTAATGCTGGCAGAATAGCAGGATTGGCATCTACCATCGAAGCATCCCCTGGTGCAGCAGCACCTGCACCACTTAAAGCTGCAAAAGTAGAAGAAGGGGACATTAATGCATAAGAAGGCTTAGGTGTATCAGCAAAACTTAACTCTTGAAAAAATATATTAGACAAACAACACTGGACAAAAATAATATTCTTTAGTTTAAAGGACATTTTGAACTCCAAAAGAGAGATGCTTTCCACACAGAAAGGAAAAGATATCATGACAGCAAAAGGTTCTCTTATTTCAAAGCTTCGCGAGCGAGGCCTCATTGCGCAAATAAGTCACGAAGAAGAATTAGAACAATTGCTAGCTAAAGGAAACAAAAATGAAAAAGGTTTAATCCATGCAGCCTATTGCGGATTCGATCCCACTGCAGCAAGCCTGCATGTGGGGAATTTAGCTGCTCTCATGCTATTAAGAAGAGCGCAAAATGCTGGTTTGCAACCTATCGTTCTCTTTGGAGGAGCCACAGGAATGATCGGGGATCCCACAGGAAGAACCGATATGCGCCCAATGAATTCAAAAGAGCAAATCTCAGAATATATTGAAAACTTTAAAAACTTAGCCAAACGCTACTTCGATCTCAAAGCACCCAATGCACCTATTTTTGTCAATAACAATGACTGGATCGGGCCAATGAGCTGGATTGATTTTGCCCGCAATGTCGGTTGTCACTTCACCGTTGCGCGCCTGCTCTCTGCCGAAGTCAATCGATCACGCTTTCAAGAAGGTGGCTTGACCTTTATGGAACTCGGCTACCAATTGTTGCAATCATATGACTTTCTACATTTATATCAAAATTACAACTGTGCTATCCAATTTGGCGGGGACGATCAGTGGTCAAACGTACTTGGGGGGGCAGATCTTATTCGCCGCGTTGCCAGTGGAAAAGCTTTTGCAGTGACAACCCCTCTCCTTGTAGGTAGCGATGGCAAAAAATTTGGGAAAACAGCAGGCAACGCTGTCTGGCTCGACCCAAAAATGACCTCGCCGTATGACTTTTTTCAGTTTTTCCGCAATGTGCATGACGCAGACATTTTAAAAATGTTCAACGTATTCACTTTGCTGGAAAAAGAGCAGATCGATAAAATATTTGAAAATCCAAATATCAATGAAGTAAAAGAACGCATGGCTTTCGAAATCACTCAACTTGTGCACGGAGAAAGTGAGGCTATGAAGGCTTTAGAAACTTCAAAAGCACTTTTTTCTGGAAAAAGCGGTGATCTTTCCAATGCGCCCACTACTGAAGTGGAAAAATCTGAAATCGAAGCTGGTCTAGATATTTTAGCTCTGCTTGTAAAATGTAAATTATCCACAAGCCGTGGCGAAGCACGGAAACTTGTACAGGGCAATGGTCTGTATTTTAACGGTGATAAGTTAACTGATTTTACTTACAAAATAAAAGAAATTGATTTCCAAACAGAACACAACGCAATAGTTCTGCGTAAAGGCAAAAAAGATTATCACTTAGTTAGATTAAATTAATTTATAAACAAAATCATTTATTTCTTACTTGAATCCCCAAAAAACTAAGTCTATGGTTCCCAGTAATATGCTCAATAAATATGATTTTAATCATATTTATTGAGCATATTGAGTTAACTTTTTTACAAATACACTTTAAAGAGGATTTGATGAACAATCATAGACAGGCTAATATATTATCTCATAAAATTGAACAAAATAATAACTTTGATAATACTTATCAAGAAATAATAAATAAAATTAAAAATAGTATCTCAGACAAAATCTTGCAAGAAGAACTCATTAAAATTCTCGATAAAGTTAAAAGTTCTGAAATTGGAAGATTCTATATTGAAAACAATGGTTTTAATGGTTTTTGGACAGAATATATGTGTTCGTATCCTGAAACAAAAAAACTGGGCTTTAATGTCTCTGATAATGAAAATGAAAAATATCTGCTTGAAAAATTACCTATTGTTATTGCCACTCAACATAGATATCAAATTTTTAAATCTGAAATAAAAAAACGATTACGAGACAACATAAAAATAGCTTCCCTTCCATGTGGCTTAATGAATGACATTTTATCATTAGATTTTCATGAATATAAAAACTTTTTAATTCATGGAATTGATCTTGATAAGTCTAGCTTACAGCAAGCAAGAGCAATTGCATTGGCAAAAGGATTAATTTACCATTGCAAGTTTACTGAAGAAGACGCTTGGGATATTAATTACAAAAATGAATATGATTTATTGATTAGTCATGGTCTCAATATTTTCGTTGACAGTGATGAAAAGAAAATTGAAATGTATAAAAAAATGCATGCTTCTTTAAGAGAAAACGGAGAGCTTATAACGAGCACAACTGTTCCTCCACCTGAGCTCAATAAAGATTCATGCTGGGACATTGATAAAATAAACTCCAAGGATCAGAGATTTCAATCTTTATTTTTTAAATACTTCACAAATAATTATGAAAATAACGTTAGAACACCTCAACAATTATGCAATATATTAGAGAAGTCTGGATTTTCAAATTTTGAGATAATACCTGATGTATTAGGAGTTTTTGTAACAATCATTGCAAAAAAATGTTAGAAAAATTCATTTTAATTATCTTGAGTAATTATTAACTATTACAAGCCTCTGTTGAGAAGTGACAGGAGCTTGTATTTTTTAGTTTGGGTCATTGGACTTAAAGAACTTAGAAAGCAATTTTATAGCTGAATCAATTCTATGCTGATTTTTATTTTTGGACTTAGTGAAAACAAATTCTAGCAGTGCATCAAACAATTTCAGATTATCTTTACCTACTTTTTCTATTATTATGCTATGTAATAATAAAGAGATTTTAATGATTCGAACGAAATGAGTTGAATCATTTTTGTCAGCCATGAATTCCTGCATATATTCAGTACGCGTATCCAAATCCAAAGTATGATAATTTTCTAATAGAATTTTTTCCCAACCAAATAAATTTCTTACATTGGGTGAAAGATTATTTTTAATTTCTGTATATAAAAACTTATTGGGATTGTCTAAATAGTACGCGAATTCATGTAATGTCATATTATCAAGACTACCAAAAGTACACAAGGTCTCTATCGCATTCATGAATTTACTATCTTCAGGGTACCCTTCTATTTCTAGCTTACGATAATTTGACAGTGACATTTCTAAAATATCTGCAATATTTTGAGTCGTATACTGTGAGCGGTTGCGAAAGCCTTTTAAGAAATGTGTAATTCTTTTTGCGTAATATTTTGTTTGCTCATCGCTTAAAACTTTTTTCATAATCTCATCCTTTTGAATTTATCTGGAAACATATTTTTAATATTAGAGAAAGTATTTGGTTGCTTTTCAATAAACCCATCAAAAACCTTAAGTTCTTGTTCACTGCAACACACTTCAGAAGATAAGAAGCAAGGATTTTTATAGCCATATCTTCTTAATAAATCTACAAAATTCATTTGCACAATGTTTTGCTTATATCCGTCAAAATAGTAGTCTAATATAATACAAGAGATATTTTTTAATATTTCTGAATCTTCCTGAATTTTTTCAATCAGCGCTTCGGGACTTTCAAATACCAAGACATTTACATCTATTAAAGACTTCTTCCACATTTTAAGATAAAAATCACTGTCATCCACAACTAAAACAGTTTCCTTTAAATCATTATTATTAATATTCACTAAATTTTTTTTCTGCAATAAATAATCGTAAAAAATTTCATATAACCGGCTTTTAGATATGGGTTTTGCAATAAATTGTTTAGCTCCCATTTCAAATACACGATCTTGAGAAAATATTCGGTTTGTATGTATACATATGTAACAATTTTTATCAATATCTAGAACATATTTGATAATGTCGAAACCAGTATGAAAGTTATCTTTTAAATCGATATCAGAAATAATAATATTAGGCTTTTCTTCATTATAAATTCGAATAGCTTCATCATAGTTATTGGCCTTATAAAAACTAATATTTTTTTCGGAACCTAAAAATATTTCTATAGAAAGCTCATAAAGTGCAGATAAATATTTTTCTTCATCATCTATTAAAAGAACAGAAATTTTATAATTGTTATATAAAATTTCATTGTTTATCTGATTAATATTATCCAAACTCAATTCTTTCCTGTTTTCCAAGTAATTATCTATATTTAACTTCAGTATTACGTCTGAATTATCCGGTAAAAATTTATATTTTGGAGGACTGACTTTATCTGAGGAAGCTGGGATTGAGAAAATAAATTCAACTCCCCTTTCATAAGCTGACCTGCAATAAATTGTTCCACCAGAAGATTCTATTAATGTCTTCACACTATATAATCCTATTCCATTTCCTGTTTCTTTTCCTATGGTAAAATTAAGATCAAATATTTTTTGAATATTTTCCTCCGATATATACGCATTATTATTTCCAACACAAAATTCAATATAAATATATTCATTTACGACAATGTTTTTAGTATGAAACCAAATATTCCCAATTCCACTCATCGCCTCAATTGCGTTTGAAATGAGGTTATTTAAAATTCTCTCAAATTGTATTTTAGAAAAACAAATATTGTTTTTATGAGTAAATTTATATGAAAAATTAATTTTACATATCTCACTTATTTTAGAAGAGTTTAATAATGAACTATACACTATATCTTCAGGATTAAAGCTCTCTATATTTTCGTTCTTTCCAAATCTCATAAAATCATTTAACATATTCGTTACTTTTTCCAAATATATATTGAGATCAATTTTTGACTTTGATAGTTTTGCATTTACTTCGGTCAAGTTTTTGGATTTTTCTATCGATGATATAATGATGTTTAACATAGAAAATGGTGCTCTGATATCATGCGCAAGCATCCTGATAGATGTAGTTATACCAGTCATTTCTGCAGATTTAATTTGATTTACAAAGTGTTGATAACTTTTTAAGCGAATTTTGAGTAAATGTTTTGAAATTAAAAAAATTGCGAATATAATTAAAAAATATATAATTGCTATTAGATACATTTCAATTTCTTTGACAGTATAAACAGCAGGATAACTACTTTTAGAAAGATAATGTTTCTGAATAATATAAAATCTAAATTTATTTCGTTTAATTACCAAATTATTTTTATAAGATTTTATATCAATACTACATAATGAATGATTAGGTTGAATTATATAATTTGACTTATCTTCAATCCATAAGAAGCAAAAACTATTTGTTTTAATAAGATATGAAAATTTATTCTTGATATAAAATTCATCTCCTCGATCAAAGGAATGCAATATACTTGGCAGAGAAACTTCAAGAATTTTATTCGGAATAGTAAAATAAAATTAATAAATAAATAATGATAATGAGCCAAAAAATAAAACAGTAGCCAACAAGATAATAATAAAAGTATCTTTTTTTGATTTTTTTACAATTTCATTTTGTAGTAAGATCTTTATATTTATAAAACACCTCATAAAAAAATAAATACATATTGTTATACCCGATAAGCAAACTGTTCACCAACTGATTTTAATTTTTTAAAACTATTATAAAATATCGTAGTAATTTGAAGATAACAATTCTATTTACATTCATTCAATAACTTTCATAAAACTTATTTATTATTCATAATAATATTTGCTAAATGGAATGTTTGACCACCAAACTGCTCACCAACTGATTTTATTTTTTTGGGATTATAATAAGCTATTGCCGGTATTTCAAAAAGAGCAATAGCTGTATTGTTATCATAAAAATACTTCGATATTTTTTCTATATTTTTACCAAGAATATCTCTATTTGAAGAAAGTTTTGCTACCTCCAATAAGTTCTCTAACATATCGTCGTTGGGGTACCCATTTATCAGGGGACTTCCTTTTTTAAAAAAGGTAAAGGTGAGCAGAGGATCATAAAAATCAGCTCCTTTTCCCATTAAACGAAAAGGAGATTCAGCAAATTCACTTTGAAAGGTATCCCATATTATATCAGATTTAATAAACTCTATATTTAAACCTACTTCTTTAAGTTGATTAGTAATAATTACTCGATATGTACTCCCTAAATATTCTAAATCTGGAGTATAGGGAATTTTAAAAACTTTATTTTTATGCTTAGAAAGTATTTTTTGAAATATTTTTTTAGACTCATTTATATTATGTATTTCTTCATTATTCAGCCTACCAATCGAACCCTTTGTAACAATTTCATTTAATGGTTTGGTAGCTATTAATGTAGATTTAGAAATAGGATTTCTCATCAATGCAAGATTTAAAGCTTTTCTAAAATCAGAATTACTTCCTAATTCATTGTTATAATTAAAAGAAATTATTCGGATATAAATTGGAAAAATAAGTTCTTTTTTTAAATACACTGTATTATTTACTGCAAAACTGTCTTTTAGTGATAGATCTGGTCTTAAATTTCTTTTAAGATCAAAAATAATATTTTTAGGTGCATTTGGATAATTCTCAATATCAATTAGTTCAAGGGTAAATTGCCGATTTAATTTATCTTCATTTTTAATTATATAAGGGCCAACACCTATAGGCCATCTTTTCCAATTCAAAAGATCCTGCTCAAATTCTTCAATAGGTACCAATGAATAATTAGATCGTGCTAATGTATACATAAAACTTGGATTGGGAGCGCTCGGAGTAACTGAAAGAGAATATGCATCAATTATTTTAACACCCTCAACTAATCCACTTTTATACGCTTGACCAGGATTTATTTTCTCGGTCCCCTTTATGTTTATAAGCTGCATTGTACCTTCATTTCTAGCATTTGCAAAAAATGGGCGCAGTATACTAAACTCTAAATCTTCAATTGTAACTTTACGGCCATTTGTAAAGTAGAGATTGTCTCGAATTGTTAAAATATATTGATTCTTCCTATAATCCCAATTAAATTCCTTCAATGTAATTGGCTTTATATTAAATTCTGCATCCATATATACAAGTAAATTTAATACAGCTGTATTAAAAGTATATCGAGTGTCAGCAGCTGCATCTTCAACCCAAGGATTTTCTGCATTTGTAGGACTATAAAATACAATTCCACTTGTTTCCAATTGAGCTCCTATAAGATTAGAGTGAAATGAAATAAAAGTAGAAATAAGAAGTAGATATTTTTTCATATTTTAACTCTAAATTTAACTTTCACCACCAGCTGTCATTAGATCGATGGGCATATTCGTTCGCCAAAGTTTTTTTAAAGAACTATCTTCAAGTTTATTATTATCCAATTCAATATTTTTACAAAAATTCTCATTATATTCATAATTAATATCCAACTCATTTCCTTGAACATTTTGAGTATTGATCATTCCAATTATCGATATTAAATAAATACTTTTTTTCATATTTCCTCCAATCAAATATTTTAAATTATTTATTCATCAATTAATTCACATATTTCCAAGATTATACCTCCCCCTATCTTTGTTAAAGTACAATTATCAATTATACTTTTTATATTTGATTTCAGATCTACTAAAAATATATTAATTCTATTTCTGATATATATTTTTTGTTCACTAGTTAAATTATCCAGATTATCAATTGAGTAACAAAGCTTAAGCATAAATGCCAAGGCCACAGCCGAATGCAGAGAAGCAAGTGCAGGGCGATAAGATTTTCTTAAGGCTGAATATGCAATCGTATTTTGTGAATTTAAAATTAAAGGATCATAAGTTTGCCAAACATATAAAACCTGATGCCCAAGTTCGTGAATTAAATGAATTGAATAATCAATTTCTTGATACTGAGATGAATAATTATTTGGACTTATAAAAATGCTATCCATCATACGATAGGTACTAAAAGCAGTAAATAAATTTGCTCCCTTAAGAGGAAAAATAGGAAATATATAACTTATCATTCTTTCATATAGTTTGAACAAAAATGAATCAGAATCTTTAATAATATCTGTTGCAGTGTAAATTAAATTGACAAACTCATTTTCTTTATGAAAATTTTTAGAAGAAAAACTTACTCTTGTATTTTCTTTATCTACGATATAATCAAGTGGTAAATAGCTATCTTCTGATGTAAATATTTTTTCTAACTTGTTTAGCAAATTTAAATCAGTTATACACTTAACATTTTTCTGTAATGGAAAAATTCTAAATAAGTCTTCTTCATGAAAATCATTCCACTTACCAATAGAACACATTAAAGGACTATATTCATGATATGAGGAGCCAAGTTTAACGTTAAGCTCTTTTAGTAAACTTGTTTCACATTGTTCTTTAATTCTTAAAATATTATTATATGAATTTTCTGAAAAAAGATACATTTTAAATATCCTATTATTTTAATATTTAGAAGATAAATATCGTATTAATAATATTAAAATGCGATTAACATAAAACAAATTAAAAGTAAATACATAACTGTTCATTTTATAAAAAAAAGTAAAAGGTATTTTCAACAAATGAACTTTTCACATAATTATTAAAAATTTATTAAAATTAAAATATTTAACTTTTGAGTAACACTAAAAAATATTTATATATTATGAAATTATTCAATTAAAATAAGTAAATATAGAATTTTAAAGTCTAAATTTATTTCTGAAAAATAGACTCCCTTTTAGTAATATTAATTAAACTAAATTTTTTAATATCTATTTATTAATATTTTAAAAAACAAAGTATTTTTAAAAATTATAAACATTTTTTTAACAAAAAAAAAAAAAAACAAAGATATACTTTCAAAGCATAATTATGATCAATAGTAACAAAACTGAAGAAACCGAGTAGTTGCTACAATATTTAAATTTAAACGAATTTTTATATACTAAGATCTGCAAAATTATTTTTGACTAACCAACTATCATGTAACCATTTTTCTGTTTTTCTATGGCCTGGAAATGAAATCCAAATAATATCTCTTTCGAATACAAATACTTTTTTATTCGTTCCTATAATAACCCAAAACCATTTTTTATCTTTTGTATTTTGCATCTTAACTTTCATACCAGTAATGGTTAGATCAACAGTTTTTTTATTATCTTTTAATTGAATTTGTTCGTTATGTTTATCAATCCAACTTATCTTAAATGACTCAAGAAGATCAGGAGCATGCTCGTTTAAAAATCTCAAAGCAATTTCTTCAGCTTCAGTTTTGGATGGCAAATTTCCTTGTGCCAATGCAGCATCCATAAGGGTAAAACCACTTAAATTTCCATTTTCACTTATAAGCATGCTAAAATGTTCGCCCATTAATCCAGTATTGACGCCATCTGAGCGCTCATATCGAATAAGATCTGCGTTTTGACTATCAATTTTGACTTTCACTTTCTTAATTTTTTTATTAAATTTTTCTGGTATATCTAAAATCAGATTATTTTGCATCTGAGTTTGTTTCTGCAATTGTGTCTGCGTATTTGTATTTTTCATAACCTCTTCTTTCTTATCTAAACCTATCGCTGCGTAAGTATTAGTTATAATCAAAATTGCTATAATTGTATTTGAAAATTTATTTATTTTTAAATTCACTTTAAATATTCCTTAAATTAAGCTTCATGATAAGAAATCTTTTTGTAATCCGACTTTTTTGCCATATAAATTATAATAAAACCTATTAAAATATATGAAATTGGGACAATATTTAGAATTACTAAGCCAAATTGGGCAAAATATTGTGAACTTATTGGCGCAACACTTGCTCCAAAAAACAGCATAAAGCTATAGATCGCAAGTGAAAGCCCCCTATTTTGCATGCTAGATCTACCCGAGATAGATGCTATTAAACTTGGAGTCGTGATGGATACTCCAGCGGTTAAGACTGCACTTGCAATTAATAAATTTAAACTATTATTAAACAATCCAATTACAAATGCTAATATGGTTATCACCAACCCAATAAGTGTTGTTTTAAATGCTCCAAATTTACGGATGAGAGAGGAAGCCCAAAATACAAATAACAGTGTAGGTAATCCAGCAAACCTAAGATATTGTAAATTTACATTCAGATTTTTACCTAAGGATTGCATTCCAGAATGGAATGCAACAAAACTAAATAAAACAGTTGTGGCAACAAACCATGAAACTAAAATATTTGAATCTTTTAGCAATAAGAAAAATTGAGTTCTTAAAACAAATTTTTCCTTTTTCAAATTAGATAGAGTCTTTGGGGCAAAAGAAAATATTCCTAAAGCGCCTACTAAATAAATAGGGACTAAAAGTAGCATCACTTTGCAAAAATTTATATCTAACCAAGTAGATAGAAGTTGAATAACAGGAGCAGAAGCTAAAAAAGATAGACTGATTAAAGAAATTCCTAATGGGCGCTTGTTGCATTCAAGTGTTTCGCTGACCAAAGATAAAGCTGCTGGGGGAAAAGATGAAGCAACAAACCCTTGAAATGCTCTTGCTATCAATAAAAATGTGAAACTTGAAGATAAACTGATGACAAAAGTCATCAGAGCTAAAATACTGAGACCAGACACTAAAACCGTTCTTCTCCCGTACTTATCAGATAAAGAACCTAGCACTAAAAATCCTGCAGCATAGGATAATCCGAACACAGAGCTTACAAGCATTGACTCTGAAGCTGTTACATTAAATTGTGTTGAAATATTCGAATTTAAAGAAATTGGAACATACAATTGCCCAACAACAAATAATGCACATCCCATTAAAAAAATCATTAATAAAAAGTGATTTATTTTCAAGACATACCTCCTGTATTATAATTAATCAGTAAAAAAATTAAGATAGAAACCTTTAAAAGATTAAAATGCATCTGTTGGTATTGTGGAGTTTTAATCCAATAGCCAAAATATAAGCCACCACAAATAAAGAAAATCCACATTGCTACAAATAACACAAGTGAAAAGTTCATAAATTGAATCGCTAAGGTTGCATATTCATAATTAATTAAAATTGTAAGTAGATAAAACAATGCAGATATTATCATAAAAATACTAGTTATAAACTGATATAAAGTCACAAAAACTAAAGTTTTTTTTGCAAATGATTCCGAGTTAATCGATCTCTTCGTCAAAGCTTGACTCGTATTCTTATCATTTTTAATTTCTCTCATCGTAAACATGTTATGAAGTATATTAAAATTTGTACTTTTATCTTTCAAGTTATTCAAGAATATTAAAAATATCCAACAGCTCATCCCAAAAAAAACACAAAATTTAAAATAGTCAAAATAAAGCATCTCAACTCCAATTTTTACAAGGATAATTAATTAATAGATTTCACTATTACAGAATCCAGATAAGCAAATAAATCCTTAAATTTATATAATTTATCTAAATTATCAGGTTTTTCATTTACGCCATAGTGTTCAGATAGAAAAACCATGATAGAAATAAGATTTAATGAATCCCATTCTATTTTTTCATCATATATATCAGATGTAACATTTTTCTCAAAAATATTTAATACATTAGAAATTACTTCATTGTTATTCATAAAATATCCTTTCATTAGAAATCAATAACAGAAAGCGAATAAGAGTATCCAATTCCAAATCCAACCATAATTATTTTATCACCCCTTTTTATAGTTTTATTCTTTACAAATTCTGAAAAAACAATAGGAATACTTGCTGACACAGTGTTCCCATGTTCACTCATAAAGCACAAGAATTTTTCATCTGGTATTTTTAACTTATTTTTTAATGAATCTAGCATATATTTATTTGCTTGATGAAATATAAAAAAATCAATTTCATTTAAATTAATTTCAAAATCAGAGATCAATTTCTTAAACATCTCCGGCACTGCATTTATCGCAAAATGAAAAACTTCAGGGCCATTCATATAAAAATAATTATTATTGCTTTCACATGATTTCATACCTCCTTTATATGAAATTAAATTATTTAGACCAGAACCATCCGTACCGTATAAAAACGTGTTCATTTTCTGATAATTTGCTTTTCTATTAATCAAAATCGAAGCAGCTCCGTCACCAAAAATTGTTCTTGTTGAATGATCAGATGGTTCTAAATGTTTTGAGTAAGTTTCAGAAGTGATTAATAGAACATTTTCGGCTTGATGAGTTTCTAAAAGTCCCTTAGCAACTCCAAGAGAGTATATAAATCCTGAACAACCTTGATTAATATTTATTGCTCCACACCAATTTTGTAATCCTAAATTTTTATGGACAATACACGCTGTAGTTGGCATTAAATAATCAGGAGATTGTGTACACAAAATTAGATAATCAATCTCGCTTCTGTTAATTTTATGCTCTAAAAAAAGTGCTTCACAAGCACTTGTAGCAAGATCAGATGAAAATTCATTTGCATTTGCAATTTTTCTATTATTTATGCCAGTTTTTTGGTATATTTTTTCCGGAGTATAATTGCTGAATATTTTACTCGCATTATAATTATCAAAATCATTTTTTGACAAATAATAACTAATACACTCGATATTTGCAAACATATTTCATTCCTTAAAATATTTTATTAAGATATTCTTTCTAAACTATTATCCAATTATTTTTCTTAGCATGTGCCAATAGCTTTTTACATTTTGGGACAACTCGTGGATTTCCAACAAAATTCAACATTGGCAAATCTGAAATATGATCCCCATATGCAAAGCATAATGAATAATTAGAAAAATTATTTTTTAAAAGGTGATACTTTATAATATTTGATTTCCCTTGACCAATTACAGGCATATTTAATAATTTACCTGTGCATTTATCATTTATTATCTCCATTTTTGTGCACAATATATCATCTATTCCTATATAATCAGCTATTGGTTTAAGACAAGATTTAAATGAACCTGATACAAAAATAACTTTAGCTCCATTAGATTTATGAAAATTAATTTCACTGATTATTTTCTCATTAAAAAAATTACTTTTTTCTTTCACTTCATCAAACCATTCATGAGCGTAATAATTTAACTCATTTATATCTACTCCTCTGTAAAATCTATAATAAATTTCATTAATATTGTTTCTTGAAAATTTCTTAGTTTTTAAGTACTTAATTAATCCGATGTAATATAAATATTTTAGTAACACAATAATGTTAAATTTAAGAGTCATTTTTATTGTATAGAATCTCAAAAAACTAAACATACTTTTTTCTTTGATAATAGTTTCATCAACATCAAAAAAATTATAGTATGTACATTCTATTAGACTTATATTTTGATTAATCATAAGATCTCCTTGAATGAATCAAAATATTAAAAATTATAAGATTGCAGGAATTCGTTTTTTATCTTATGTGAAAAATTTTTAATATGTTTTTCAGCAATTTCTTCCTCTATTTTCTTCATTATTTTTTTATTATATAATTTATATTCAATTTCAATTTCAGAGCCTATTATGTTGTTTTGTATAAATTTAGTACTACTATTTATTTTATAAGTCCCACTTGTATGTACTTTCATATCTAATATGTGATGCTCAATTACAACATCAATTGGAAACAAGAAATTGTTAAATTTTGTGACTATATTACTCCAGATACAATAAAACTTACCTCTATTATTATGCTCTAAAATATATTTTTCGGAAATTGCAATCATCATTTGCCTAGCTGCTTCTATTAGAACCATTCCTTGTATATGTCTCCCTGTCATATGATCACTCATTTCCGCGCAAGAATCGTCAATAATCAAATGGCTCTGATATGTATTGTTATCGATTTTATGTGGACAAGTTATTAAAATATTTTCCTGCTTATGCTTGTGAGTATCTTTACTCTCGATTGTTGCTCTTGTCTCTGGGAAAATCACTTGTATTTCATAATCTTTTGCATATTTAATAATTATTTCTTTTTCTTGCTTATTTAAGCCTTGTCCTAAATAGTAAACAGATTTTTGCACACTATTATTATTACTCTTTAAGTCAGAAATAAAATTACTCAGAGTTATAACATTATTTCCTTGAGCAAATTCATCAAAATTATCTCCAACAATATAAAAAATTTCTTTATTTATGTATTCTATATTTAACACATTATCTTTTCTACTCAAATTGATATCTTGCATACACCCACCAATCTATAATTTTATTATCGACTTTTTTATAATAATCATTATTTTTATATTGTAAGAAATTTTGAACTTATAAAAGCACAATATTCTCTGATTTATATAAATAATTAATTTAGATACTTTAAAATGTCAATTTCAAATTTTGAAAAACTTAAAACACGATTTTCAAAATTTATAATCGTGTTTTAATATGCATATAATACGTGGAACTTAAGTTATTTAATTAATATATTCCTTTGAATAAGAATATTGCCTCATTAAATTTAAAAGGTCCCTCCTAACCCGTATTAGGAAAATTCTTTCCGGATAAGCTCTCTCACCTAAAAGAACGAGACTATAACCTTGTTACATATTTTAAATATTGCAGAACATTATAAAAATAATATTTATTTTCTTCTCTTTTTTCTATTATCAATGACTATTGATAATAGAATTGAGGAACCAATTAAAACGCTTATTATTAAAAGGGACCAAACAATTGGGAATTTACCGCCAAAAGCTTCATTCAACCAAACCATTTTAAGTCCCACGAAAATAAGAACCGATGCAAGCCCGTATTTAATAAATGAGAATCTATCCATCACACCAGCAAGCATGAAATACATTGAGCGGAGCCCTAAAATTGCAAAAATATTAGAAGTAAATACAATCATTGGTTCTTTCGTTATGGCAAAAATAGCTGGGACAGAGTCCACTGCAAAAATAATGTCACTCAGTTCTAAAAATATAAGAGCTAAGAAAAGAGGGGTCACATAGATCTGACCATTTTTAAGTAGAAAGAATTTCTGCCCTTCAATTCGTGGATGAACTCTAAAAATCTTTTTAAGCTGCTTAATAATAAAGTTATTTTCTAGGTTTTGGGCTTGAGTTCCTGCAAAAAACATTTTAATACCAGTCAAAATAAGAAGCGCGCCGAAAAATAGAACTACCCAATGGTATTGCATTAAAATCGAACCCATGGCGATAAAAATTGCCCGAAATACGAGAGCTCCTATGACGCCCCAAAATAGGATTTGGTGTTGATATTTTTTTGGAATCCCAAAATAGGAAAAAACGACAGCAAAAACAAAAATATTGTCAATTGCAAGCGACTTCTCAACAAAAAGACCGGTTAAAAATTCAAGTGCTGAGGTTTTAGCTTGATTCTTTGCATCAAAACCACCAATAGATGTGTAAATTTCATTCGTTGAAAATTGATGCAGTGCATAAAAATAAAAAAGTATATTAAATGTAAGTGCTAAACTAATCCAAACGCTCGTCCATATAGATGCTTCCTTGAAACTGACTTCGTGGGTTTTTTTATGAAATACACCTAAATCTAGAGCAAGTAATGCTAATATAAATCCAGAAAAACATATATAAAACCACCAATAGTCGTTAAATGGAAAAAATATCATTGCATTATTCTCCTTCACACATTCTTTAGGGATTATGAGTATAAAATATTTCCAATCTCAAAAATATATCTTAGTTTTTAGAAACGGATTCTAATAATTTTTTTACATCTAAACGACCATAGCGAGAATTTTGTAGAGAATCGGATGAATTGTAATATATATTTGTGGATGCGAATAATTTATGCAAAGTTGTATTTACATCAAACTGAGAACTCAGTCCATAATAAATAGATAATGCAGAGACAACGAGGGGTGCTGCAAAACTTGTTCCTCCCACAAATTGGAGTGATCCATTTTTATCATTTAAGCTCATAAGAGCCCCTTGAGCAGATAAATCAACAGATTTTCCATAATTTGAAGTGTCTGCTCGACTCAAATCACTGTCATGGGAGCCAACTACAATGATATTATTTAAATCATAGCTGGCAGGAAAGACTGGATAATCGTCAATATTTTTACCATCATTTCCTGCTGCACATACAAATATAACACCTTTCTTTAAGGCATTTGCCATAACAATTTTTTCAGCCATGACAACATTATCATCAGGTTTTTGTGAATATGCAAAACTTAAATTAACAATTTTTGCTCCCAAAGAAATAGCTTCATCCAATGCAACCGATATTTGTAAAGAACCAAACCTTCTCTTATCAACATTTTCATTATCACTTGAGAATGAAATTTTAACTGAATGTATTTTAGCATTCTTAGCATAAGCATTATTTATTGTATGACCAGAAACACTTCCTGCTAAAACCGAGGCAATAAATGTTGCATGTGATGCCCAGTTATTTATATTTGTATCTCCAGATATATTTGAACTCGATGCTAGTGCATTTTGTATTGAGAGAGTAGCAGGGACAACTCCTGAATCTACAATAGCAACATCAATAGGATTTAATGCTATATTATTGTTTTGTAAATAATCATAAGCTTCATTAAATCGAGCTTCACAATAGGCTTCTGAACAGTTATCACTATTTCTTGTCATTGCTGCGGTATTTATAATATTGCTACGAATCTTTCTATTTTTATCGGGTATTGTGTAAATATTTCTCGAAAAAATATATTGCTGGTTTTTTTTTCCAATATTTATAGATTTCACAGCTATCATATTAGGAACTGATTTATATCTATATATGACTTTTTGTCCATATGTTAACAATTCACTGTCACTCATACCCGATTCAATTACATAGGAACCATCTGAAGTTGTATCGACTGTTGAATTAAATGGATTAAAACTACCACAAGATGTAAGAAAAAAACATAAAGTAACTATAGGATAAATACTTTTAAAATAATGCATTGCTACGCCTAAATTTTGATTTTTGCATTAATATTACATTTTTAAAAAGTATTTATATTGTATATTCAGTTTTTATATTTATTTATAAACTGTCGCTTTATCGGATAGGTACAATTTGCCGTGTGCACTTTCACGAGCTTTAATGTCAATAAATAAGAATTTATAAATATTTTCAGCTGCTGCTTGTGGAGTTAACATTTCATTCTTATTAATAAGTTCTTTATATTTTTTGACAACCTCTAAATCCGATGATTCATTGGATATCACATTTGATACCATATCCGTATGCACAGTCCCAGGATGAATGGACAAACAGTTGAGCTCATCGAAAGCAAATCGATAAGACAACCACTTAAAATATAATAAGCATGCTGATTTCGTTGCCCCATAAAGTTCTAAATTGGGAAAAGGATCTACAGCAGAAAGAGAAGACAGGTGTGCAACAAAAGGTGGATTTTGCGAACCATTATCTGTATGTGACATCATAAATGGAAGAATATCTTCGATTATTTCTGCACACGAAAAATAATTTATGCGCATGGCTTCAGCCTGAGACTGCCAAAACAAATGCTTTTCCATCCGATTTGTTTCACTCACTTGTAAAATTGGCATAACTCCAGCGCAATGAATAAATCCCACTATGGCTTTTCCATAGATACTTTTTGACAATTCAGGAAATGGACTGTCTGATATTGGATTGAGAAGATCCCACCAAACAAAAACGTCTTCAAACTCACTTCTTTTTCTACCCATATGTACTATTTTGTAATTATTATCTTTCAAAATTTTTGCTAATTCGTAGCCAATACCTCGTGAAAAACCTGTACCAATGATCCATTTTTCAACACTCATTTTCACTCCTCAATGATACTGAGTTTCCTTAAAATGCTTAAAAGCATTCAGAACTGTTTGTGGAGAAGCATCCATTATCAGTCTACCAGAATCAAGCCATAGAATACGATCACAATCTTCTATAGTTGAAAGCCTATGGGCGACAATTATTTGTGTACGGTTCTTTAAATACGTCTTACAAGCATTCACGAGCAGTTCTTCTGAAAACGGGTCAATTGAACTTGTTGCTTCATCCATCAAAACAATGGGAGATTTTTTCAAGAGACAACGGGTCATACAAACCAATTGCTTTTCGCCAGATGAAAGATTTGCACCGTTTTCTAATATTTCCATATCAAGCGCGTTTTTATTTTCATCAAAAAACTTTCCCAAACCGACTATTCGAGCAGTCTTAATGATCTCTTCATCGCTAATAGATTTATTTATTGTAATATTATCGCGTAAACTTCCTAGGAATAAAGTTGGAACTTGAGAGATTAGCGAAATAGATGAACGAAATAATTCTAAAGGAATATAACGACCACCTTGTTTTACTTGTCCAAGATCAGCTTCATATCCATTTATATATATATTTCCACTTTCAAATGGATACAAATGAAAAAGCGCCTGAATAAGACTTGACTTTCCACTTCCGGTTAAGCCAATAATACCAACCCTTTCCCTCTCCTTAACCATAAATGAAATATTATTTAGCACCAAAGATTGTTGTGGATAGTATCTCAGCGAAAGATTTTTAACTTCTAAATTTAAATTTGAAAAATCCAAAATTTTTGACTTCTTCATTTTTAATTCGTCTTTATAACTCAATTTTCGATGTGAAGTCAGAAATTGTGTTGACGAAGGTAAATAGGATCCACCTTCAATCTCTCGGCATAAATAATCATTCATTCTTTCTGTTCCCGTAAGAGCATCTTCTAAAGCAGAAAGCCACTCAAAAAATACTTGTATTGTTGTCGTTGTTAAAGAAATAAAGGTAAAAGCAACTCCTAAGGAACCAATACTTACAATCTTATTTTGCACGAGCCAAATACCAAGAACACCAGTCGTAGACAAAATAGTTACGTTTACAAAAGCCATTTGTAAAGAAAAAAAACTTATGACAATATTTGTTTTATTTTTTTGCAGCAAAAATTTATCGAGCAATCCATTAAAGCGCTCAGTAAATTTTTTATTTTTCCCAAATATACGAACGATTTTTGCCCCTTGAATTGTTTCTGTAAAATGAGCAATTATAGGACCTCGTATCACAGAAAGATCTCTTCGAGCCTGTCGCATTTTTTGCTTGTTAACTTTATAGACAAGAAAATTTAACAAGCCAGATAAAATAATAATTGGGAAAAAATATAAACTTGCAATGAGAGTTAAAATGAAAAATAATATCAAATCAAATGTTATTGAAAAAAGCTCAGAGAGCGGGCCACCAGACATCCTTGATATAGCAGAGTAATCACTACTGAATCTTGTTATTATTCTTCCTAAAGGATTTCTATCAAAAAAAGAAATTGGAAAACGTGAAACTCTTAAGGTTGTTTCATCATAAAGCCGCGCACATGAATGCGTCCCCATACGGGCAACCGAAATTCTAAAAAATAAAATAAATAAAAAACCAGTAATTGAAAATAAAGTTAGTAAAAATAGAAAATTACCATTCGAAAAACTTGAAAAAAAACCCTCTCTCTTGTCACATAGAGTAGAATTTTGACAAAGATTATCCGCCCACTTACCTATAATATTTGCATTTGCTAACAAAAGTCCTCGCCCTATAAAACCAACCAATAAGCAAAATAACAATTTCATTTTATATGGTTTTATTGCCATCAAAATTGTTTTATAAATGGATTGTGAATACTTTCCTGTGAAATGTACTTCATCATTCATATAATTTTGATTTGGCATAAAATCAATCCTTGCTTTCGAGTGACATAACGAAATCTCTGACTTGCTTAGAAGATTGCATGATTTCATGGTAAGGACCATCTTCAATTATCTTTCCATTCTTCATAAAAATAATTCTGTGACAGAAAGGTAAAATTGATAGTCTGTGTGTTACTAATATTTTTGTTTTATTCTTCCAAGCACCGTTTAGTAAAACTTCGTTTAATTTTTTTTCTGTTCGAATATCTAATGAGCTCAAACAATCATCTAAAACAACAATAGGATTTTGCGAATAATATGCTCTAGCAATTGAAACTTTCTGCTTTTGGCCACCTGATAAATTCACCCCTCTTTCGCCGATTTCTGTATCAAGCCCTTTCGCTATATTTTCCTTTACAAAACTAAATTGCGAGAGTTCTAAAGCTTCTTGAATTTTACCATCATTATCTTTCGGGTAATTGTATTCGAATGCAACATTGTCTCTCAATGTTGAATTAATTATAAAAAAATCTTGAGGTACATAGGAATAGTAACTTTTTAATTCATCGAATTTCATTTCTGAAACAGACTTATTATCTATTTTATACTCGTCATATGAAATACTATTTAAATTCATCAATGCCGATAGAAGACTTGACTTACCAGCTCCTAACTCTCCAATAATAGCTACAAATTCATTCTGCTTAATATTTAAATTAATTCCTTCTAAAAGAATATTATTTCCAATTCGATAACTTAAATTTTTGATTCTAATGGAACACCCATTGTTCAATGAATGTTGGAAAGGCGAATCTATTATTTCAGGTTCCGTTTCACTTGCCCAATAATTTTCAATTCTTTTAATTGAGGTGTAGCAATCACTGATAGTAACAAGAGAAATAGGGAGCATACGAAGTGGGCGGGTTAGCAATACACCAAAAATCCAGAGTAAACTAAATATCTCACCAGGATTAATATTATTACCTTCTAATTTAATCAATATATAGACAGAAAAGATGTTAATAAAAAAGGGTGCGGTATACCCCAAAGAATTCATTGTACTGCCATTCGTCACCATAGCTAAACGATTTTTGGTCTCAGAAAATCGGGCTTGTTTGATTTTATCTTCTACAGCCGTGATCCAATTGAGCATACGAATGGCTCGCATATTTTGCAGCCATTCATTAACATAGCCAACTCTTATTGCTGCATACAGTTTATTGCGATAGAAGAATTTACCTTGTTTAATTGCCATTAAAAAGTTAATTATGAGAAGCGAAATAAGCAAAATAAAAATATTTACGGGATTGAGATTTGTCATCATAATAATAGCAATAGGCGCAAGAAGAATTGGCAAAATATATGAAGTGATATTTGGCATAACATCATCAATGAGAGTAGATGCAGTCTGTATATCGCTCGCATAGACTGACAAAACCTGCCCAACTGTTAAGTTATTTTTATCTAAATTTTTAATAATAAATGTTTTATTATAAGTCACCTTTGATAGCCATTTTTGTACAAAATTTGCCTCAAAAAAGCTGATATATTTTCCAAGGAATGCTAAGGATTGCGCGATGATTCCACAAACAAAAACCATTATCATATAAATAAATAAATTCGAATGTGAAACTTGCCCAGGCAAAGAAAAAGAATTTATAAAATTTTTCTGATAATATGGAATAAGTATTGAGGCAATACTTGCTATTAAACTTATCAGAAAAATGGTTAAGCGAAAATGGGGACGTAAAAAAATTATTTTAATAAATAGATTATTTTTAATAAAAGAAAATAATTTTTTTGCCATATCAAACTTTTCCTCTCCAAACACTACATCCAGAGATACTACATTTACGCACCAAGTGCTTATCTATTTTAGAAAATTTTAAACAGCTTAGCTTATATAAAATAAGCTTTTGTATTTCAGCAATCCTTTTCTCATATATAAATACTATTAATATTTTTAGTTATTTTGAAATTCATCAAAATCAATCAAAAAATCATTTAAAAGAATACCCATAATCTCTATTATATTTTTATGTTAAAGCATGCTATTCTTTATATTTAACAAAATACTGAATAATCTATTATCCGTTCTAAATTAGGTCTATTATACTTACTATAATTCCTCTATATATCTTGGTTAATATCGCAAAACCAAAAATTATAATTTTTTACTATTTAACCAATTTTGAAAGTATATTCACATGAACAACAAATATTCAACAAAATACTCAATTGAACGCTTTAATAAGAAAAATGCCCGCATGCTTACTATTCTGAAAGTTGCAACAGATTTATTCGCACAAAAGGGCTACGAGCTGTCAACCACTAAAGAAATTTCAATTCATGCAAAATGCTCTGAGGGGCTTATTTTCAAATATTTTAAGAACAAAACCAATCTTCTCTCAACACTTTTAGAAAAAGGCCTTTCTCGAGTAATCAACAAAACCCCGCCTCACTTTCAGAATCAAGTAAATTTAGAAAATATTTTATCCAGCTATATGAGATGGACACTCGATGGATTTTGGGAAGAACGTAAAGTATTTAAAATATATTATGCTCAACTCCTTCAGGGCAATATAAACTTAAGTACATATCAAAAATTTGAAGAATTTTTTAAATATAGAAATCGCATACTAATTAAATTATTACAAACTAATTTAAATAATCAAATTTTTCAGGTGAGTGATTTTGAAAATATTTTTTTAGCAATAAACTCATGTGCACTCAATTTATGTATATTTAATTCTTTCGATTCAACACTGCCCCAAGAAAATATTTTCAAAAAAGGCCAAGACTTTATAAAAATTTTAATTAAGTAAGACTTTAATCAATGTTTAAAATGTCTTAAACCTGTGAATATCATGGAAATTCCATATTTATCACACGCCTTTATCACCTCTGCATCCTGCACACTTCCCCCCGGCTGGATAATGTGTTTAATTCCATATTTATGAATAATCTCTATACTATCCGGAAAAGGAAAGAAAGCATCACTCGCTAAAATAGCATTGTCGAGCGATAATCTATTTTTATTTAAGCAATTGTGCACTGCATCCACTCGATTGGTAAAACCACCAGCAATAGATAATGTTTGTTTTCCATTAGCTAAAACAATTGCATTCGATCGCACATGTTTGACTACAGTCATTCCGAATTCTAAGGCTGCAAATATTTCTTCGTTTGGCTTTAGCAAAGTTGGATATGTCACTTTGCTTTTATCTATCACGATATCATTTGCAGATTGAGCCAAAAAGCCACCCTGAACATGGGTAAAAATAGTTTTATTCGCTAAAGGTAATAACGAATCATATGTTGCTAAACGCAGATTTTTTTTCTTTTGTAGCAATTGCAATGCTTCATTTTCAAATTCTGGTGCTATCACAACTTCTAAAAATGTTTCATAAAGTTTTTTGGCTAGGTCGAGTGATACTTTTTTAGTTAAACAAACTATACCGCCAAAGGGACTGACTGGGTCTGATTCAAAAGCCAAATTATAAGCATCAGAAATAGATATATTCGAAATTCCAACCCCACATGGTGTATTGTGCTTCAAAATAATTGCAGCACATTTATCATTTAAATCGCTTGCCAATCGAATAATATGCTCGATATCTAGCATATTATTATAGCTTAGCTCTTTACCATGAAAACACTTCATATTCACAAGAGAGCAGACATCTTGCACATGCATATCTGATAAACTATAAAATGCAGCCTGTTGATGAGGATTTTCTCCATAGCGCAAAGATTGTTTTTTATTTAATGACAAACAAATATGCTCTGGCAATGAATCTATAGCATTCACATTTTCTAACCGTACAGGACCTAATTTCCTTGTGAGTGAATTTTCGACATTAAAATTTTTTTCCAGTGACGCCGCTATCAATTCATCGTAAGACGCAGTTTCACGCAAAGCTTTTATCGCCAATTGTCTCCGCAGATCTAAAGAAACAAAGCCATTATTTTCGATAATATTTTCAACTAAAGTCTGATAGTCTTTCACATCTGCTAAGATAGAAATCGAAGCATGATTTTTTGCAGCGGCCCGCAACAAACTAACTCCACCTATATCAATATTTTCAACAAGTTCTTCGGGTTCGACTCCCATTTTTAACACCTCTTGAAACGGATAAAGATTGCAAACAACTAAATCAAATATTTCAATTCCATGTTCTTTTAAATCTGCAAGGTCGCTTTCAAGGGATTCACGGCCAAGAATCCCACCAAAAATTTTTGGGTGGAGAGTTTTAACTCTACCACCCAATATTTCTGGAAACTTTGTGATTGAATCAACTGTTGCACATGGCAATCCGAAATCTAGAATTGCTTTATAAGTTGACGTCGTAGCAACGAGTTGGCAGCCTATTTTATTTAAAAAAACGCAAAGTTCTTTTAAACCATTTTTATCTGATACAGATAAAAGAGCTCTGCGTACTTTAACCAAATCTTTTACTGGTTGAGATAACGTGGCGGAATAATGACTCATGCTTCACCTCATTCAAAAGCAGTATTTTGACACTAAAAAAGTATTGTTAAGACTTATCTAAAAAACGCTTATAGCGATACTTATTTGCACGTATAAACGCTTTTCTGATATCACTCTAATGAACAAAAAGAAATATAAAATTATACTAAAATGAGACGATATTTGTTTATATTGCAAAGAAAGATAGCATGGGAGGTTAGGTGCTAATTTGTTTATCAAAACTCTTAAATTTTAAAAGAATTACAACTGTCTTTTCTTAGAGAAAGAATATAGAAATGCTTGAATCCTACAAAAATATACCATTATTAAGCGATTTAAGTGAAAGTCAATTGGAAAAATTAAAAGAAATATCTACAGAGCTTCGTTTAAAAACAGGAGAAACCTTTGTTAATGAAGGTGAAGTAGATCATAGATTTTTTATTATTATTGAAGGAAAAGTTGAAATTATAAAAAAAAATGGCTCACGCTATTATCCAATTGCTCAACTTTCTCAAGGCGAAATAGTTGGAGAAATGATATTATTCGAAAATGCTCCACGCTCTGCAAGTGTGAAAACGATGGAGCCATCCGTCATTTTATGCTTTGATCTTGAAAAAGTAAAAAACAATCCATATTTTCTTGATGTATACGCGAAATTAACGACATTTTTTGGGGAAAAAATATCAAGAAGACTGCGTTATACAAATGAAGTCACAGTAGAAATTCTAAAAGAGCGCTTGGCAATCGGAAGTTTTGCAGTTAATATTATCGCTATAACAACTCTTTATGCAATAAGTTTACAAATATTACAAAAACTTAAATCCATAATGTCAAATTCAACTCTTGTTACTATTATTGTCTTAATGTCATTTTGTTACTTTATAATATCGATGATGATTAATAGCGGATATCCATTAAAAACATTTGGATTAACTTTTCAAAATTGGAAAAGAGTGATGCTCGAGTCATTTTTATATACAACTCCTTTTTTACTTACTATTCTCTTAATAAAGTTCTGTATTATAACTTTCATCGATAAATTTCACAATTTTGCATTATTCGATCCTATGGCAATTTTTAAAACAAGTGCTGATGTTAATATGAAAGTTTATTTTGCTGCGTTATTTGGCTATATTATTTTTGTGCCCATTCAAGAATTAATTGTGCGAAGCGGTATACAATCTGCCTTGCAAAAATTTCTTTCAGGGTCAAAAACCAAAACAACTTGGATGGCAATTTTATTATCTAATGTTTTGTTTGCTGGCGGACATTCTCATATAAGCCCTGGCTTTGCTCTGTCCGTTTTTATACCTGGTATTTTTTGGGGATGGCTTTATGCTAAACAGAATTCAATCATAGGAGTGAGTTTTTCTCATATCTTAATCGGAGTTTGGGGGGCTTTTATCATTGGCTTTGAAAACATCTTTTGACATTCGACGATCACCAATGACTTTTGCAGGCACTCCAGCCACAATCGCCCACTCAGGCACATCGTGTGTCACGATGGCTCCCATTCCAACCACACTGTAACTACCTATATTATTGCCATCTGTAATGCCCACATTTGAAGACAGCCAAACATCTTCTCCAATATGAATTCCTTTGGAAATAACAGGTTGATCTTTAATCAATCGATTTGGTGATGTCGCATGATTAAAAGCATATATATAAACTCCACTGGCAATTCGCGTGTTTTTTCCAATAAAAACCCCTTTTGCGCCGCCATCTATAAGCACACCCGAGTTGAGGCTCACACCATCGCCTATTGTGATTGGTCCATGTAACACAACGTTTGCTGCGATCGTAACACGATTCCCAATGATAATATCTCTACCTGGTTCGGCAAAAATATGTGCATCTGGAGAGATAAAACAATCTTTACCAATTTTAACTGTTTCTAATTCTGTTAATTTTTTTTGGACATCTTTTTGCCAAGTTTGGGCCCATTGCAACTGTTTTGGTTTTAACGAATAATAAAGCCACGGCATATATGATAATCTTTTCTTGTGCTGTTCTATATATTTATCCATATGCAATTCACCTATAAAGTCTTCAATTCAATTTTCTTATAGCTTATCATAGTTCTGCGAGCATCAAAAAGACTCTTATAGCTCTCATAGCGAATTCTTAATTTCTCAGTTTCGGCCCTAGAATTTGCAATTTTTTCGAGCAAATCTGTATATTCTTGATCGGCTTCCGCTAAGCGCTTGAGGCGAGACTCAGGCATTTTCTCCTGCGTTAATTCAATTCGGTTCATTATTTGCGCCCGAATTGAAGTTCGCAAAAGTTCATAACGTTCTGCTTCTTTTCTTTTTTCGACGTATTCTAGGCCAATTTTGTTAGCCAACTGAATAATTTCCTCGAGTCCCATCTCTTTTATTTGCCCAGAGGGTTGCTGACTGTTCGTATTTTTTTGAATATTTTCGCCTGACAAGTAAACTCCCAAAAATAACTTTCTAAACATATGTCATTACACTCAAGCAAACATACCTTCAAGAAGTTTCTTTGCAAACAATTCTTAAACAAAAAATTAATGATTGAAACAATGGGTGTCATGTTTTATATACCCATAGAATAGAACAAGAAAAAATACAGAAAGGATAATTATGAGAATTCAAGCTCTAGATAAAGCCCGAGGAGTTGTTTTAATAATAATGGCTATCGATCATGCAAAAGAAATGATCGGAAAAAATATAAAATTTAGCGGTGAATTTTGGAATAGAAATTTCCCATTTTACGAGGACTCATTTTTATTTTTCACACGCTTAATCACGCATATATGTGCACCATCTTTTGCATTTATGATGGGCTTAAGTATGATACTTTTAACCCACTCAAACAAAACAAAATGGCAAGACGAAGTTAAGTTGTGGAAATATTTTTGCTTAAGAGGTTTTATTTTAATACTATTTGAATACTTAATATTTGCACCAATTTGGAGTTTTGTATTTAAAGATCCCTCTATTGTTTTTCGCTTTGCAGTGATCTCAATGTTAGGTTCTTTAATGATTTTAATTTCATTTCTTGTTAAGCGTCATTGGTCTATACAAGTTATTGTTATGCTGTTAAGCATCTTTATTCCACCATTCTTTTTTTCAACGGGAGAACTCGATGCAAAAAATATCAATTTCCTATTAAATATACTATTCGTGCCTGATGGAAATTATTTCATTTATGCTATATTCCCATATATTGGTATTGGTATTTTAGGATTATTATTTGGAAAAATTTTAATAAAAAAGGAAAAAATTGCATTTACTCTTCTTCCCATACTTGGCATCATTTTTATTTCTCTCTTTATTTTCAGTCGCTTAATAGGTAGTGTATATTTCAATTTAAAAAGTTTAGTATCATTAAGTGATTCACATTGGTGGAGTTTCTTTTATATGATAAAATATCCACCGTCACTTACTTATTTATTATTTACACTCGGCATTTTTTTCATTCTCTTCTCATTAATTTATTTTATAGATAAATTCACTACAAATAAGATTATCATAGTTTCAAAGTTTTTAGATGTAGCAAATGTCTATGGAAAATCGACCTTCTTTTTCTATGCTATGCATCTTATTATCCTTTGCTTATTAGGTGTTTTAATATTGGATATCTTAAAATGGTCATCAATTTCCGATATTGCATATGGGTGGATCATTGCTCTCATAATTTTATATCCTTTATGCAAATGGTATCGTGACTTTAAGAAAAAGAAAAATGAAAATTCACTGTGGCGAATGCTATAATAGCAGCGCAACAAAAGCATGACACTTCATTTATTATTAAAATATTAAAAAAAAATTTTTTAGATTATAATAATAAAAAAAGGATTTGTTATGTTTCATATACCACAGCTGATAATCGATCTTTCTGTTATGCTTGGCGTTGCTACAATCGTGATCTATATATTTAAAAAGATCAATCAACCTGTCGTTTTGGGATATATCGTCGCAGGTATTATCGTTGGCCCCTATTCTCCCCCAATTTTTTCTGTTGTTGATGTTTCTTCTGTAAATACATGGGCAGAACTTGGTGTTATTTTTTTAATGTTTTCTCTAGGTCTTGAGTTTAGTTTTAGAAGATTGGCAAAGGTTGGAATATCTGCAAGTGGTACTGCACTGATTCAAATTATTTTTATGCTTATTATCGGAGTATTTATTGCAGAATTAATTGGCTGGTCCCATATGGACTCTATTTTCCTAGGGTGCATGATAGCGATCTCTTCGACCACAATTATTATAAAAGCTCTTGATGAACTTGGACTTAAAAATAAAAAATTCGTTGATCTCGTCTTCGGCATTCTCATAGTTGAAGATTTAGCAGCAATATTAATGCTTGTTGCCTTAACAAATATTTCATTAACATCAAGTGTTGGTGCTTTGGATCTCCTTATTGCTGGCGGTAAATTAGCTCTCGTTGTGAGTATTTGGTTTTTAGTCGGTATCTTCATTGTCCCACGTTTTGTAAAAAAGGTGAGTCAACATGACAATAATGAAATGCTGATTGTTGTCTCAATCGGTTTGTGTCTTTGTCTAGTAGCATTGGCATCGTATTTTAACTATTCGGTTGCACTTGGTGCCTTTATCATGGGATCGATCATCTCTGAAACACCTGAGTCTCATCAAATTGAAAACCTATTACAACCATTAAAAGATATATTTGGCGCAGTCTTCTTTGTCTCAGTTGGTATGTTGCTGGATCCGCATGCGATTTTCAATAATATTTCATCTATCTTAATCATCACAGCCGCTATTATCGTTGGAAAATTATTTTCTGTTACTTTTGGTGCCATAGTTACTGGCCAAACCTTAACAAATGCAGTTAAAACAGGTTTTAGCATGGCACAAATTGGTGAATTTTCATTTATTATTGCTTCACTCGGACTCAGTTTTAGGGTGATAAATGAAAGTATTTATCCTATAATTGTGACAGCCTCACTGATTACAACATTTACAACCCCCTACTTAATTCGCCACTCTGCAAAAATAGCAAATATACTTGAACAAAAAATGCCAATAGGTGTTAAAAATAAACTCACTCACTATACAAACTGGTTTCAAAGAATAACAGTTATTGAAGAAAAACAAAAGGATTTAAATAAAAAATTACTGCAATGGATATTAAATTTATTTGTCGTTATCGCTGTTTTCTTGCTAATTTCAGAAAAACTATCACCCATAATTAATAATTATATTCAAAAAGAACTTGTTGTAAAAGTGATTTCTTGGCTAGTAGCATTTGTTCTTTCATCACCAAGTATTTGGGCAATGTTAAATATTTTTAAAATCAATTATGAAAGAAATCTTAAAAACATAATTGGCAAAGAAGTAATATCATTTTTCGTTAGTAGAACTCTCACGATTTTTATCATTGGCCTGCTCAGTTTAAAATTTTTCCCTTCTCCCTTAACATTAGTAGTTACAATTGTTGCTTCAATTCTTTTTATGATTCTCTTTAGAAATAAAATTGGAAAATATTACAGCTGGATCGAAAGTCAATTTAGCTCATCTTATAATTTAGAAGAAAAAACAAAAATAAATCACCCAATTTTATATGAACAACTAGCTCCTTGGGATGCACATCTTGTCGATATAAAAGTTCCCATTAATTCATTTGTCATTGGAAAAAGTATTGTTGATCTCAATCTTAGAAAAAAATATGGAATAACCATAGTAGCGATTGAGCGAGGAGAACATACCATTGTTTCCCCAAGTATAAATGAAATAATTTATCCATTAGATACTTTACTCTGCTTTTCAACTGATCAAGAAATAGATATATTTAAAACAGAACTTGAAAATTCGAATAAAATTATTCAATCATCCCAATTTATCCCTGAATACGACCTGAAAAGATTTTTCATAAATAAAAGTTCATATATAAATGGTTTATCCATAAAAGATTCTGCCGTAAGTGAAAAATTTAATTGTATCATAGTTGGGATTGAAAGAAATAATGAACGTATAAAAAATCCAAAATCATCTACTATTTTACTTGCAGATGATATTCTTTGGGTAGTTGGTGAGGTCAAAAAACTTGAATTATTTGCACACAAAATTTAAAAAATAAACTATATTGGATTATAAGATTTGAATTTAAAGTTTAACGCTCATCTCAAGCATGCGCAAAAGCGCTTGCTTTGCTAAGGAACGAGCTGGCTCATGAACTTCAATTATATTTTTAGGAGTTCCTTTTTCAATTTCTTCTAGTGCCCAAGTCAAATGGGGTAGATCAATCCTATTCATCGTTCCACATAAACACATAAATGGATTTATGCTTACAACAGTTTTATCTGGGTTTTCTTTAGCAATACGATTGACTAAATTGAGTTCTGTACCAACAGCCCATTTACTTCCTCGCGGACTTTGTGCAATTGTTCGCACTATAAAATCAGTTGAACCTGCAAAATCGGCTTGATCTACGACTTCCATTGAACATTCAGGATGCGCAATTATTTTATATTCTGGATCTTTTGCCCGAATTGTCGATATCTGTTTTGCGCTAAACATCATATGCACAGGACAATAACCTTGCCATAGCATGACTTGAGTCATTTTTATTTCTGTTTCATCAAGACCACCATAAGGTTTTTTAGGATTCCATATTTTAATTTTTTCTAACGGTATACCTAATTTTTTTGCAGTATTTCTACCTAAATGCTGATCAGGATAGAAAAATAAAATTTTTCTTTCTTTAAGCGCCCAATCTACGATTTTATGCGCATTTGAACTTGTACAGATTATTCCACCTTTTTCTGCAACAAAAGCTTTTAAAGCTGCGGTTGAATTAATATAAGTGACTGGCATAATACTATCATGTCCAACCATTTCTATAAGCTGTGCATAAGCTTCTTCAACATCATCTACATCGGCCATGTCAGCCATATCACAGCCTGCCCCTAGATCGGGAAGAACAATAATTTGCTTGCCTCTTTTTAAAATATCTGAACCTTCTGCCATAAAATGCACACCACAGAAAATAATATAATCTGCATCTTTTTGGCTGGCGGCATATTGAGCCAACTGCAATGAATCACCACGTATGTCGCTTAATTCTACTACCTCTGGTCTTTGATAATGATGGGCAAGAATGACAAGTTTTTTCCCAAATTTAATTCTGATTTTTTGAATCCGCTCTTTCATTTCTTCGACAGAAAGTGAAGGATATGGTTCTGGTAGAGGCATTTGATATGTTATTGACATTAATTTATCCTCATAAAAATGTTGAACCTATGTTTCATGATCCAACGCACAAGGAGTTTTATATGCCAAGTTTAGCAAAAATCAAAACCATCGGTGTCACCGGAGCCGGTCAAATGGGTAGCGGGATTGCGCAGGTAGCTGCACAAGCGGGTTACCAAGTTCTTTTATGTGATGTAAATAAAGAAGGCTTACAAAAAGCAATTTCAAATATTGAAAAAAGTTTATCAAAATTATTTGAAAAAGGAAAAATAGATGAGCACCCGCCTGTTATTCTTGGCCGAATAAAAAAAGTAAATCAACTATCTGATTTATGTCAGGCAGACTTTGTTATCGAAGCAATTAATGAAAATGAAGATTTGAAAAAAAATATTTTTTCAGAGTTGGATAAAATATTACCATCGCATGTTATTTTAGCAAGTAATACAAGCAGCCTATCAGTAACAAGACTTGCTGCCGCAACAAAAAGGCCTGAATTATTTATCGGTATGCATTTTATGAATCCTGTTCCTTTAATGAGTTTAGTAGAAATTATAAGAGGGCATGCTACTTCCGACGAAACTTATGAGATTACAAAAGATCTTTCCGAAAAAATGAATAAAGTCAGCGTTTGCTCGCAAGATTATCCTGGCTTTATTATTAACCGCATACTCATGCCTATGATTAATGAAGCATTTTATGTGTTAATGGAAGGAATTGCTTCGGCAGAAGATATTGATTCCGGTATGAAACTTGGTACAAATCAACCCATGGGTCCTCTCACTCTCGCCGATTTTATTGGATTAGACACATGCTATGCTATAATGAAAGTTTTATTTGATGGCTTGGGAGACAGTAAATACAGACCTTGCCCTTTGCTTAAAAAATATGTGGATGCAGGCTATTATGGAAGAAAATCAGGACAGGGTGTCTATAAATATTAAAAAATATTCTTCAAATTTTAATCTTTTCTAGCACTTTTTCCCTTTGCCCATAAAAGAAAACAAAAGGTGCAACGAAAGAAATAATAGCTAAAATGATAAATAAATAATGTGAACCAAAATTAAAGAAAATAAATCCTCCTCCAATAGGTCCTAAAACTAAGCCAAAATTTTTAAATGCTGCAGCACCAAAATAAGCCCCGCGCATATGCGAGGGCGCAAATGTATCAATCAATTCATTGGAAATAGGGAAGACAAGCACTTCTCCAGACGTGATGAGTAGGATAGATAGAATAAGAATATAATTCGAATTTAAATCAAAAGTCAGGACAAGAAAGCCAAATGTGAGTAATAAAGAACCCAGACACAAACTTTTATTTAAACCAATTTTACGCGTTATTTTATATAATGGACCTTGGATAAGCAATACCAATATTCCATTTGCAGTGAGAAATAAAGAATACTTTTCAACTCCATTTTTAACTTCATCATGCATAATTTGCGATAATGTTGTCATTATTTGATTGTAACAAAAAATTAAAATAATGCAGGTCAAAATTAAAAAAAGCATTTTTCTATCATTAGAAATAATAAAGCAAGATTGTTTAAAGCTCACTTTTTTATCCGTCGTAGCTACATTATGTGGATAATTTCTTTGCATTAAAATAAAAAAAACAAAGAAATAAATAGAATATAATAAACCTGCATAAAGAAAGCTCGATGAAGTTCCATTTGTATTTAACAACAGCCCAACCATTGGGCCAAGAGAAGCTCCAAGATTTAAACTAAAATATCTTAATTGAAAAATTACGCCTTTTAATTCTGGGGTTGCAAGATCACTTAGAAAGGCTGTGGCGACAGGCTCAAACACACCAGCCGAAACTCCAGATAGAACCGATAAAAGAGTGAATGACAAAATTTTCAACTGCATATTTTCAATATGTGTAATTAAAAAATATGAAAATAAAACACATGTCGAAAGAATAATGGTTAAAAGAAGAATTTTTTTTCTGCCTAATTTGTCTGATAAATAGCCGCCAATGAAGGAGGCACAAATTCCCGCAAACGGTGATACGCCCACTATAAAACCGATTTCAGTGGGATTTAAATTGGTATTATTTCCTAAAAATATAGGAATGAATGGCAAAGTCATAAAAATTGCCATTTTTTGCAGAAAAATTCCAACTAAAATTGAAATGATCGCTGGGCTCAATGAGAATAAATATTTAAACATATAAGTCCCTGTCGTTTATTGAAGATATTTATTTTATTATTAAAAAAAACAAAACAAGTCAATAAAATATGAAAATTTTAAATATGCTACGCTCTATGTCATAGCCCATTACGACTCAATCTGAATCCATAGTAGCGCTTAGCTCAAGGCAAATACGTTGTCAGTTTTTTCTATTCAATCGAGCTCATTCAATTCATTCTTTATTTGCCTATCAGATATTTAAAGGTTATTAATTTATCTATTCTTTGATTTCATTCATTTGAAATTAAAGCTATTCATTTATATAATATAAGGGAAAAAAATGAAATTATCGAGTCAATTTGACAAAAATATTTTACAGATTGCTTATAATTTCACCAAAACAATTTCAACCGATTTTGCTTTTTTAGCTTTTGCCAACAAAATATTTTACGCTCAATCTAAAATTGAACCTAAAACTCCACACAGTCCGGTAACAATTTTAATCCAAGGGATATATCGAGAATATCCAGATATTGCATTAAGAATTTTAAGAAATAAAATATTTACAAATTATCACCTTACTGAAATGTGTTTAGGGATGGTAAAAGTTACAGCTAAAAGAATTGCTCATATAAAAAATATCTCCGAGCAAAATATTTTAATCAAGGATCAAATTATAGAAATATCTTTACGAAAATATGAAAATAATCTCACTGAAGAATTAGATTTTCTGCTTAAAAAATATGATTCAAAAATGAAGAAAGAACTCAATTTTATGCAGATAGCACAACATCTTGCAAAAGAAATTAAAATTGAAAACGAAAAATATGAATCTTGTAGACAAGTTGCTTGCCTTTTAGTTGACTCTAATCGTAATGTTATTTCATATGGCTTAAACGAAAATTCAAAAAATAAAACGTTGCATGCAGAAATAAATATGATCCAAAATTTTTATAATAAAAATAATAAAATTCTTCCATCTGGAAGCAGCATATATACAACATTAAAACCATGTAAAATGTGTGCAAGTATGATATGGCATTGCGCTGAAAACATTTCAGACATTAAAGTATATTTTCTCAATGATGATCCAGGTACTATGGCTAAAAGTACAGTGCTAAACTGTAATTCAATTGAACGCATTAGAGCAGCCAAATCCGAAGTGGAAAAAAATATAAAAATTGAAATGCAACAAAGCTTTTCTCAGGAGGTTTCCTATCATGGCAAATGATAAACCTTCAATTCATCCTTCACTCCTCACTCGTAAAATTATTCATATCGATCTAGATGCTTTTTTTGCTGCTGTGGAAGTTATATTAAATCCTAAATTAAAAAATAAACCTCTCATCATAGGAGGCACTCCAAGCTCACGTGGCGTTGTCTGTACAGCCTCCTACGAAGCTCGGAAATTTGGAATAAAATCAGCTATGCCATCGGCGCAAGCCGTTAAACTTTGTCCACATGCTATTTTTTTAAAACCAAACTTTGAAGCTTATAAAAATGCTTCTCGTGAGGTTTTTAAAATAATCCAAAATTATTCTAATATCATTGAACCTATGTCAATGGATGAAGCATATATAGATGTAAGTGATAGTAAAAATGCAACACAAATTGCAGAAGATATACGAAAGAATATTTTTTTAGCCACTCAATTAACAGCTTCCGCAGGTGTTGCTCCTAACAAAATGGTTGCTAAAATAGCATCTGACATAAATAAACCAAATGGAATAACTATAGTAAAGCCCCATGAAGTTTTTCATTTTATGCAACCACTCTTAATTAAAAAAATCCCTTTTGTAGGACCTGTCACAACGAAAAAATTTTCAGAATATAATATTTTAACCTGCGCTGACGTTATTTCTACTGGCAGAGATTTTATCATAAAAACCTTTGGTACCTCATCTGAATGGGTTTATCAACGAGCATGTGGTATTGATGATTCCCCTGTTGAAACAGCTCATATTAGAAAATCTCTTGGAGAAGAAGAAACTTTTCCAAAAGATATCTTTCTTATGGAGCATAAATTAAAAGAGTTAAACAAAATTATATTAAATTTATTAATCTGTCTTAAAAGTAAAGGTTTTGCAGCTAAAACAGTTACAGTAAAGATTAAATATGCGAATTTTAAAGTAAGAACAAAAACGAAAAGTTATCCATTATATTTTTTTACAGAAGAAATAATAAGCAAAGTTGCTTTAGAACTGTTTCATGAATTCAAATGTGAAAATGATTCCATCCGCCTGATTGGAGTTTCTGTTTCAAATCTAATTGAATTAAAAGATATGCAACAAGAAACCTTATTTTCAAATTATATTTAATTTAATTATTTATAATTTTTAATATAATTTCTAACAATTTTTTCAAATGATCCTGAAGTTTTCAGCCTTGATAATTCCTTATTAAATTCTTTAATAAACTCTTTACTCCTTGGATATTTGTGAGAAGATTTTTTTAAAATTCCTAAATGAGTGGTTCCTATGCTCAAACCACGGAAATCTTCTGGCCATTTTCCTTTACCTAAAATTTTTTTATTGCAATAGATGACAACTTTTTCCTTATAAATATTATCTGAATAATCCATCCAATTTCTTTCTGGATCATTCGGGCGGAAATATGCAGGATAAATGGCAAATGCTTTTTCATCTTTTACTTCTTCTAAACCTCTTTTCCAAGGAATAGCTTCAATTGTTGTATCGAAGTTTTTCATTTTTGAAAAAATTTTACTTAATATCTTAAAGTATAAGCCATCCACTATACTATTTTTTTGCGCAAATGAATATGGAGGGTAACCATCATCAGCTAGAATTAAATATTTTTCATTAGCACTTGCATTTGATAAAAAGCAAATTAGTAAAATTAAAACTATTTTATTTCTCATTTCTTTTAATCCCAATCATAAGGTCACATTTTCTATTAGAAAATTTATTTAAAAAAATGATAGCACGTTCCATTTCCCACTTAAAAACCCAATTCATACTGTCCTTAAGCCACTCAGGATCTCAGCCTCATCGCTTCTATATATTTCTATATAAGTGATGAAGTTTTTTATATATATGATATTATAATATAATATTACTATTTTTCATATTTTATAAACCACTTGGCTATCGACTTTTTGGATCATTGTCTGCTATAAACCAAGCAGAGCATTTATTTAAAGCTCAAGGTGCAGATGAAAAATTTTAGTGTTATAATTTTAGGAGGTTACAATGAATTCCGATTTGAAAGATTCTAAGAAAGTAGCAAATTTTATGAAAGCAAGAGCTAAAAATATTGTCGTAGCAGGCATTTCCATTGCAGCCATATTTGGTGTTGCAAGCGCAGGCATTCTCCTTTTTAAACCAGAAACTTTTACAAAAATAAGCGATGATCTCACAGCACAGGCATCCAGTAATTATGCTCTACCTCCAGCACAAGCCCCTATACAAAAAGAAGACACTGAGTTTTTGAAGAAATTTAAAAAAGTATTTTCGAATGTTGCTGAAGAAAGTAGCCAAGCTCTCGTCTTTATTGTGGCAGAAAAAAAAGTGAACGTTCCACAATATGATTTTCCGGATGAATTCTTTTTCCCATTTTTACCTCCTCAATTTAAAGGCGGGCCCAGTCCCAGAGGAGGTGGCAAAAAACAAGGGATAGAAACTGATGGCGGATCAGGCTTTATCGTAGATTCAACCAACGGATATATAATTACGAATAATCACGTAATCGATAAAGCAGATAAAATCACAGTTACAACCAAAGATAAGAAAAAATATAAAGCAAAAATCATTGGTACAGCTGCAAATGTTGATATTGCCGTTTTAAAACTCGAAGATTTCAAACCTTCCGCAGATATCAAACAAGTGAGCCTTGCAAATTCCAATGAAGTAAAAGTTGGAGATTGGGTTCTCGCATTGGGTGCTCCTTTTGAACTTGAACAAACAGTTACGATGGGTGTTGTCAGTGCAGTGCAAAGAACCAGTGATACTCTCGGTATCAATGGTGCCAATAGCTTTATCCAAACCGACGCAGCGATTAACCCAGGGAACTCTGGAGGCCCACTTGTGAATTTAGACGGTCAAGTGATTGGTATGAACACTGCAATCTATTCGAAAAATGGAACCAGTGTTGGGATTGGCTTTTCTATTCCTTCAAACACAATTCGCCTTGTAGCTGAATCAATCATAAATAATGGTAAATTGACTCAAGCTTATTTAGGCGTAGAAATGTATGACTTAAATAAATTTGGCGCTGCGGCTATGAAGGAAATGAAGATAGATCCCAATACCGAAGGTGCTCTCGTTATGCGCGTCGTGCCTGGCAGTCCAGCAGCCAAAGCAAACTTACAACCTTATGATATTATTCAAAGTGTCAACGGAGAAGCTGTGAAAGCTTCCTCTGACATTCAACGACAAATTATTTTCTTAAAACCAGGTTCCACTATCAAACTCGGCGTTCTTAGAAATGGTAAAAAAGTAGAATTGAAAGCCACTGTGACAGAGTTACCAAGTGCAAAGAATGAAAAAGTCGAAGAAGCAGAAAATTCTGAAAAATCTGGAAAATCTTTGGCTCGCAACTTTGGCCTCACACTTTCAGCAAAACAAACACCATCCGGTAAAGGTGTTATGATTGCCGGCGTTCAACAGGGCAGCTTAGCAGATCGCGCAGGAATTGCTCAAGGTGATGTGATTATCAGCGTGAATAAAGAAAATGTTGCAAATCCAAAAGATGTCGAAAAAGTTTTAGAAAAAGCCAAAAAAGCGAATTCTTCAGTTATTTTCTTGCTCGTTGAAAGAGAAAATTCTCAATCCGCTATTATTCTACCTTTAAATAGTTAATCCCATTTGTTTCTGGACAAAAAAACTCTTAGGATTTGAAATTTTCCTAAGAGTTTTGTTTTAAATGCATTTAAAACACTCATTTTTTGTGTTGAATTTCGAATAAAACAAATAAAATCCAATAATAAGATATGTTCAAATTTAAATAATATTAATTTGTTTACATTATGAATGCAATTTGTAATCTTTCCCAAGAATTTTTTTATCAATTTCCTAAAGGAATTTTTAAATGTTGTCTCAACCGGAAAGACTTAGCGAAATCAGTGGATGGATCCTCCCTTGCGGCAAATGGCATAGCACAGAAGAATGGTGGCATATTAACGCTTTATATGACTTACGTGATTCAGGACTCAGCTCACTGCAAGAAAAAACAACTTTATCAATTCTCGCCAATGGTGATGAAGCACAAATACGCGATCATGTAGCACATTTAGGTTTTATTAAAATATCACGCTGCCAATTGGATGGAGTGAACATGTCACGCCAACAACTTGCAACATTACAATCCCTTTTATTTCTTTGTGATCCAGAACAGGAAATTGGGATATTAATCGGGAACACGGGAATAATTAAAAATGTAAATATATCTAGAATAATGAAATTAAAAAATCCAACTGTACTATTTGAAGAAAAATAATTCTAACAAAATTATATAAAATCATAAAAATGCTTTTGGATATAGACGCAAATAAGCATCGGGCATTTCCGATTCTTTGAGAGAAAAAACTTTCAACAATTCTTTATTTAATAATACAAAAAAAGCACAGATTCCAATTAAGGCACCTAAAGAAATCATAGAAAAATTGATACCAATATTTTTTGAGAAAAAACCGCCAATTAAAGTACCAAAGGGCATCATAAGACCTGACATAAAGGCAACAGTCGACATCACTCTATTTCTATAGGAATCTGGTGTGGCAAGAGATCTCACTAAAGAAGAATTAATTTCGAGAAGTGAGAGACCAATACCACCTGCAAAAAGCCATGGAGCTACCAATATGGCGAAACCATATTCAGATTGGACAAATAATTTCGCCGAAAGACCAGTTGAAACTATTGATAATGCAATTAAAAGGATTCCTAAGAATATAGATTTAAATCTCCCCATAATTTTATTGATATTATTAACAATTCCTAAACTCCCAAATATAAGCCCTATAGAAAATGAACCTTCTAAGATAGCTATCAACCAAGTGCTTTTAGGATAACCTGTAAAAATAAGACTAGGTAACAAAATAAAGAAAAAGGGAAATAATGAAAAGTTAATTGTAAGCGCAATGATTGCTAAATAAAATTCAGATTTAATCTGAAAGACAGCATTATATCCTGCACGAGTTTTATAAAACCAATTCAATAGAAAGTTCTGCCCCTGCAGTAATTTGTCAGGAGAAGATTCTTGAGTTTTTATCATAATTACCAAAATAAGAGACAGAATGACTGCGAAGGTATTCAGAATTAAAAGATTTGCGTAACCAAGAGGCCCTAAAAGAATTCCTGCTATAATAGGCCCCAAAAAAGATGATGAAGAAAGGACAAAACTCCGCACTTGTATAGCATCGTTCAACCTTTCCGCAGGTACAAGCAAAGGTGTGATACTTGATTGCAACGGTACCCTTATACCTATCGCTAAGCCTAAACCTACGAGACAGGCGGAAATAATAAATGGATTATAAATTCCTTTTAGCGAAAGAAAAGTCAGAACAATTGAAGCGACAGAACTTAAAACGTAACAGTAAGAAATTATTTTTTGCCGACTAAATGAATCACCTAACCAACCAAATAGAGCTTTTGCAATTACTTCAACCAACACTCCAATAGAGACAAAAAAAGCAAAGGTGGTTTCACTGCCAGTCTTATCCAAAATCCACCATGCAACAGCAAATTGCCCACAACGAGCCCCAATTCCATTTAATATCGCACTCGTCTGCATTAAATAAAAATCACGTCCAAGGCTTGCAAGAATTTTCTGTGAGAACAATATTCTCTCCTTCATTTTCTTAAAATTTTTACATAATTATTAAAAATATAAAATAATTATCTATGCTTAATATAGATAAGTAGAAAACTCAAGAGAGATCTTTCTTTAGTTCAGATATCAAAAAAATGTGTCTATTTTCCAAGCTCTTATTTTAAAGTAACAACATATGGCCCAGGGATACTCAGAAATTTCTTCATTTGTCCGCCATTAGATGCACACACACTGGCATCTTTTGGATTATAGAAGCTAAAAGCAGGTCCATATTTCAAACAAATATTCTGATAGTCCCAACCAGTATCCCATACAACATTTTGTAATGGACATACGTCTAAACGGATATATGCAAGACTATTAAAAGTTATACTTTGGGTATTCTGAACAACATACCATCCTTTGGACAATAAAGGATTTGCTTCAACGACTGCTATACAAGCTGTGCGATTGGATTGATTGACAATAGTTATGTTGTAACCAGCTGTAAGTGGCACTTGATTTTCACTTGCAAAAGTTTCCGTTGTTAAAGCGAAATCTTGTTTTGCTGATATCGTGATATTCGGAGCATGATCCACAGAATTAAGCTCTAAAGCTTGATTAGCAAAAGCATTACTAGATAAAGTTAATAAAGAACAAACAGAAAAACGAATAACACTATTTCTCATATTCCCTCCTTTTGGTAAAAGAAGATTATAACTTTTAATATTTATTTTTTCATACTCAATAGTCAAATTCATGTCTATGAATAAATAATGCACTCTCTGAAATTCATCAAAATAGTTCAGCGATAAGATGAATTTCTATGTCTGTTAATATTTTAATTAAACCAAAAATTAAACTTACCAGACAGTTATTTTAAAAGAAATAAAATAGAATATGATCGTAAATTTACTAGTTTTAAGTCAAGTATATTGACTTTGTTCAGTTTTATTATTAAATTTTGACTTTAGTATATAAGTTTGCCCTTGTGAAATTAGAAATTATTTTTATTTCAATAATATATTGAACAGCTAATCAAAGTTAAGTAATCACATTCAATGCTGGTAGTAAGTAAGAGCTGAGCTCTTATGCTGCAAAGAAATATGAAGGCTTCGTTAGTAAATAAAAAAAGTTCTTCAATAATTAAAGTTAAAAAGGCTTCTAGGAATGATTTTGCACATTTTAATTTAAACATTTTCTCTCTCAGTATTCTCTTCTAATATTAATGTCTTTTTCTTCTTAAATTTTCTTATTCTATAAGTTAAAAAAAGCGCATATACAAATGGGAGAGAGTAAATTGGGGATAATAACAAATGTCCATTGATTTGAGGACCATTATGCCCGTAAGCCAAAATTGCACCTATTATGCATAATTTTTCTTTTTAAGTTTAAATATTATTCAAAACATTCGCTTTGCTTTTGAATTTACATATTCTTGCACTTTTCTATCCGCATAGATGTCCAATCTTTTTTTTGTTCTATTAAAATTTTCATACTGTTCAGCATAGTTAATAGCTTTTGCTAAAAAATTCTTATCATAATTATTTTTTCTCAGATATAAAAATAATTCATTCTTTTCAATTGTAAAAATCTGTTATTCAAATGGCAGTTATGGTAGGCATACATGTATGGTGAGGTTCAACTAAATCCTGATCTTACCTTTATTTATTTGTTATAATTCATTTTTTTTTAATACTTTTTAAAAGCTAAGGATATTTTATTATGAAATTCCCTGTAAGTGCAATATGCTTAATGGCTACTTTTATTATAAGTTGTGGAAAATCAGTAAATTATATTGAAGATAAGAGTTATCAAATAGATGATAAAAATGCTTCAAGAGGACAAAATGAGAGAGTGAGTTCTCTTATTTTTCACTATACAGCATTGCCCTTTGAGGAATCTCTTCGAGTTCTTACTGCAGGAGCGGTTAGTGCCCATTGGCTTGTTCCTGAAAATGGAAATAAAATATATAAACTCGTAGACGAGAATAAACGAGCATTTCATGCAGGTATTAGCACATGGAAGAGTAGGACAAATATTAATGATACTTCCGTAGGTGTGGAAATCGTTAATTTAGGTTTTGTGTGCTCGGATGGGAAAACTGATTGTTCTAAAGAGAAGAGAAAATGGTTTCCATATCCAGAGGAACAGCAGACATTAATTGTTGAGCTAGCTAAGGATATTCAAAAACGTTTTCAAATTGATCCTTTGTGTGTTGTAGCTCATTCTGATCTTGCGGTTGGAAGAAAATCGGATCCAGGCCCACTTTTTCCATGGAAATTACTTGCTGAAAATGGTGTTGGATCTTGGGTAACAGAGGATGAAATTATAAAAGAAATTCAAAATATCAATACTAATATTTCCAGTGATATTTCAAGATTGCTTGTCCAAACTAGGTTGTATGAATTTGGATATGAAATTAAAAATTTGAATGTTTCCGACAATTTTGTATTGGATAAAATGAAAAAATATGGATACGATTCAAAAAAAATTAAATTGTCTGATTTGAGTGCGTTAAATGAATTAAATAATTATGGAAATTTGCATACATCAAACGATGATATTTTTGATTCAAATTTAACGACTCAAGCTATTGATGCTTTTTTAATGCACTATTTACCAGAAGAATATTTATCAAATACTATTCCAGAAAATAAAAAAATCCTTGCAACCCTTCAAGCTCTGCTCATTAAATATCCAAACAGAGCAAAAATAGGCTGTGGATTTTAGTGCCTACCTGAAAAGAGGATTTGCTTCAACAACTGCTATGCAAGCAGTGCGCTTGGATTGATTGACTATTGTTATGTTGTAACCAGCAGTCAGTGGCACTTGATTTTCACTTGCAAAAGGTTGAGCTGGCAAAGCTATCTCTTGTTTTGCTGATATTGTGATTTTTGGTGCTTGCTCTACAGATCTCAGCTCTAAAGCTTGTTCGGCAAAAGCATAACTTGATACTGCTAAAAAAGAACAAACAGAAAAACGAATAATATTCATAACATTTCCTCCTTTTTATAGAAGAAGATTGTTGCTTTTTATATTTATCTTTTCATACTTTATTGTCAAAAACATGTCTATGATTAAATAATACACTCTCTGAAATTCATCATAATAGTTCAGCGATAAGATGAGTTTCTATGTCTGTTAATATTTTAATTAAACCAAAAATTAAACTTACCAGACAGTTATTTTAAAAAAAAATTGCCAGGAACAGGGCAGAAGTTAGAAATGGATTGATTAAAAGGCTTGAGTGAATATTTAAGAGGGTAATTTATTAAGATCATTTTCTTGTAAACTTAATGTCTTTTTCTTCCTAAATTTTCTTATTCTATAAGTTAAAAAAAGCGCATAGACAAATGGGAGAGAGTAAATTGGGAAAAACATCCAGTGCCCCTTGACGATAGAACCATTTGCACCTAATCCGGAAATTATTCCAACTATGATTATTGGCACTTCAATATCTACCCATAACGCTATAAAACCTAAATGCAGCAGAGTTTCTTTGTATGCATTTGAAAGTAAAAGGCTCTTTTCCTTAGTCAAAAGTATTATTTCTGAAATCACTATTATAAAAAAAACAATAAACATTATGATTGCAGAATAGTTTCCTATCAAATTAAATATTTTAGGGATAAAAATTGATTTTATATGAAAAAAATTATCACTTTCATTTGTCATATATGGGCAAATACTATGAATAATTTTTATAAATAAATTATAATTACACAATATAGCTATCGTAGCAAGAAGCAAAAAAATATTTTTAAGCACAATTTAATTCCTTTATTTTTTTTTAGATTAAATTTTATCAAAACATACGCTTTGCTTTCGTATTTACATATTCTTGCACTTTTCTAGCCGCATAGACGTCCAATCTTTTTTTTGTTCTCTTAAAATTTTCATACTGTGCAGCATAGTTAATTGCTTTTGCCAAAAAAGTCTTATCATAATTATTTTTTCTCAAATATAAAAATAAGTCTTTCATACTATGAAATGGCATTACACCGCCAGTTTTGAATCCATTTACTAATGCAGCGTACGTTTGCGAATTCTCTTCAGTAATATCTTCTAATTTTTTATTCGCAACTTCACTCTCTTTATTTTTATCTGTGGTCGCAAGATAAACTCTTTCACCCAACTCTGCATAATATTTCATTTCACCCACTTCATCTCTATTTGCAACATAAGTACGAATAACCTGATCATTTTTAATATGAACGGACCACTTTCTTGCATGCATATACTCAAGAACACCAGGGGAATTGAATGCACAGGTATGACATCCTGTTTGGGGAGCAATGATTTTTGCAATGATTCCTCCTAATGAATGGCCACACACATATTTAATCGGAATTTTTTCATAAAGAAAACTCCGCTTTGAAGCTTTAAAAAACTGCAATGCTTTTTGCACTTGCAGAAGTTCAAAGTTATTTGCAAAGTTTAAATCTTCTTTAAGATCGTTTGCTAAAGTAGCTTGTGTTGAAGAAACAGGAAGGACTAAAACAAAAAAAGCCGTCCGAAGACAGCTTTTTTAATAAATGGCGGGATGGACGGGACTTGAACCCGCGACCTCCGGCGTGACAGGCCAGCGTTGTAACCAACTCTACTACCACCCCACTCAGTCCAACGTATATGCCAGAGCGCGATCAATTATGCAAGGTGTTGAATTGAATTTTTAAAATTGCACCGATCTGCTAGAATCAAGCAGCAAAGAGAAAAGGAGGCGAGATGAAAAATATCACAGAGAAAATAACAAATCCAAAGGTAAAAGCCGCAGTAGATGCTCTGCAGGCTGGCAATCTTGCGGATTGGCTTGCGTGCTTTTCTGACAACGCCAAACTCTTTGACGATGGAAAAGCAATGAATTTGAAGAGTTTTTCCAAAGACGCTCTCGGTCACGAAAAATTCGTCTCCATAGATAAAGTCGAAAATAATAGCATGGATATTTATGGTCAATTTGAAACAGAAAAATGGGGAAGTTTTAAAACTTATTTTAAATTTCATTTGGGAGCGAATGGAAAGTTTGAGCGTTTGGATATCGGGCAAGCCAATTATTGATCGGCATAAAAACAAAAAAGCCGTCCGAAGACAGCTTTTTAATATGGCGGGATGGATGGGACTTGAACCCACGACCTCCGGCGTGACAGGCCAGCGTTGTAACCAACTCTACTACCACCCCACTCAGTGAAAATGTGTATGCCAGAGAAGAAGAAGCTTTGCAATAGTTTCACAGTGTTTTTTTATATTTTTTTTTTATTAATAAAATCATCTATTTAAATATAACAGCAAAGCCACCTAGAAGCATAAAAATTCCAAAGAGAATTGCGGCAAGAGCCAAAGCATAGAAAAGAGAGGACGTGTGAAAAGGTTTTTTCACCGTTTTTTTCTGTACTTTCAAGGCAATTCTATGACTTTGTTGCGTTTTTAGATTCCGCGCCAGAGAATCTCCATGGGTACGGAGAGATGTGTGTCTCTGCTTCTTATCTGCTTTGTGCTTGTGATCACGAAACTGAATGATCTTAGCCCCAGATTGTGGTTCTTGGGACAGGAGATGAGACGAACGCAACTGGAATAAATTTTTCATATTGCCACAGCTCCTCAAAAAGAGAAGTTTTACCTTTTTGGAATCTTATGCATTCTAATAATATACACGAGAAATATCACTCTTCAAACAAATCTGTTGACATTTTCATCATATTACCATGCAAAGTCGAGTTGCTTTTAAATAAAGAAATCTTAGGGCAATTTTCTTGAAAATAAGAAAGAGCAAAATCATTTTTGAATAAAAATAAATAATTCCCCTGCATATCACGAACAGTCACAACATCTGTTTTGCTTTTAGCTTCTGCTACTTCTTCAGCGCTGGCGTTGGTCCACCGCGCATGCTTAAACGCAAGATTATCGAGTGCACAATCGACATTGTATTCATTTTTAAGCCTAAAAAGAAGCACGTCGAATTGCAAGGATCCCACAGCTGCTAAAACAGGATCGCTTGCTGCACGGCTTTCATCCACAAACATCTGGACTGTGCCTTCCTGGCAGAGTTGAACCAATCCCTTAAGCAGTTGCTTACGCTTCAAAGCACTGGTAGTCCTGACAACCGCAAAATTTTCAGGAGCAAAGGAAGGAATACCTTCAAATTCAAAGTTTCCGCCTTCAACCAAGGAGTCTCCAATAGAGAAGAAACCTGGGTCATAGATACCCACCACGTCGCCAGCAAAAGCTCTGTCAAGGGTGCTTCTATCCTGCGCAAAAAACTGTTGAGGATGAGTGAGTCGAATTTCACGATTCAAGCGAGGGATAGTGACATTCACTCCCGCTTCATAGACGCCACTGACAATTCGCAAAAATGCAATACGATCTCTATGCTTAGGATCCATATTAGCCTGAATCTTAAAGATAAATCCACTAAATTCGGAAGAAAGCGGATCTATTTTGCCCTGACTGCTGCCCTTTGCGGATGGAGGAGGTGACATTTCAAGAAATTTTTCAAGAAACAATCTCACCCCAAAATTGGTCATAGCAGCCCCAAAAAACACAGGAGAAAGCTCACCCTTTAAAAATTTCTCATGGGAAAAGTCATCTCCAGCCATTTCGAGCATTTCAAGAGATTCAAGTGCTTCTTGCAAAAGTTCCTCAGGAACCAGAGAGGATATTTGCTCTTTGTCTGTGAGAGGGATCACTCTCGCAGCCGTTTCAGTTGTTGTGTTTCTTCCTTCAAAATAATGTAAAGACTTAGTTTCTCTTTCAATGATCCCACGAAAGCGCTCACCCGATGAAACAGGCCAGCTCATAGGGTAAGTGGGTATGCCAAGCACGCTTTCAATCTCGTGCATAAGCTCAAGAGGATCCCTAGCTTCTCGGTCCAATTTATTTACAAAGGTAAAAATGGGGATGCCACGCAATTTACAGACTTCAAACAATTTGATCGTCTGTGGCTCCACACCCTTTGCTGCATCGATAAGCATAATTGCAGCATCGGCGGCTGCCAAGGTCCTATATGTATCTTCTGAGAAATCTTGGTGACCTGGTGTGTCAAGTAGGTTACAAATATAATTGCGGTATTCGAAATTCATCACGCTGGTTGAAACAGAAATTCCGCGTTGTTTTTCAAGTTCCATCCAATCGGATGTCGCAAATTTTTTAGATTTTTTTGCTTTGACCGAACCAGCTAAGCGAATGGCTCCACCTAGGAGCAAAAGCTTTTCGGTCATGGTGGTTTTTCCTGCGTCCGGATGAGAGATAATTGCAAAAGTTCTTCTGCGATTGACTTCATCACACAGTGTTTTTTTGTCAACAAAGGGCATGGTTTTCTCCTATGGGATACCAAATAATAACTGCTTTTTGCTAGCACAATTTTGACACTTTGGGAATTTCAGAGTTACAAGATTGCGAGGATACTTGAAATCAGGTGATTCACTACATGCACCAAGAGGCGTTTTTCATGAATCAGGTTAGCTTATTACAACTAAGAGAAGCCGCAGATCAACTGATTCTGCTAGCGAGTACATTCCAAATTAAACCACATTATCTCCGAGCAAAACAAATTAGACAAGCAGATAAATCCCTTGTTGCCGTTGATGCTTTTTTTTCTAAACAACTCTCTGCTGAAGCACGTCAATGGAAGGAATCAATTGAAGGATTGAAAATCCTTAAAAAAAAGCTTGCAGCCGTTCAGGAAAAGCAAAAAGAAATTGAAGATCTTGAAACGCGTATCAGCGCGTTAAAAGTAACAACTCAGCCTTGGTTTTCCCTCGAAGAGAATGAAAGACAAAAAATAATTCAAAATGCCAAAAGGGCACAAGACTTTATTAATAATCATCTCGAAAAAACTGAAGCACATATTCTTCACCGTTACAATAGATTTTCGGCCTTAAAAGACTTGGCTCCCTATGCAGACAATGCCAATTATCTATGCGAAGCCGTTTTTCATTATGAAAATCGCGAGAAGTATGAAGCCAATATTGCAAAAGTTGAACAGAAAAACAAAGTAGCCCGAGAGCGACTCAAAACTGTCAACAGAGGGTTTTGGCTCGCCATCATATTTTGCGTATTTATAGTTACGATTGTTATCTCATTTCCCTTTGCAATCAGCCTTTGGAAGAGAAAAAAAGAAATTGAAAATCAGATTATTAATGCGGAAGAAACCTTAAGAAGAGAGCATAAAAGACTCGTTGCTGCCGAAGAAGGTGCAGTCGTCGCTCAAGACATTCGTAGTCATTTAGGAGAAATATCTTTAGAGCAAATCCGAGACACTCTTGCTGAAGTAAGGGATTTGCGCGCAGAATTTCAAGGTCCTGAGAGAACTACGAGCTCAACCGCAATCTTACTCAGCTTTATTGATCTTCATAAGCTTAGACTGTGTGAATTGTTTGGTGAAATATCAGATAATCCAGTTAAAACCTTTAAATGGCTCTCTGATAATGTAAATAAATATCAAAATACCGAGTCTGTCATAAAAAAACTACAAGAGAAAAAAGAAGAAGTTTCTCTTCAGCAGAAACAAATGACAAAAGGATATTCACAAGAAATGCTAATCAATAGCATTGTAAAACTTGAAAGAGTTGCACAAAATAGTATGCTTTTTCCATTTGATGATGAAAATAAATCCTATTTTTCTGAGTTAGCTATTCAATTGCCTGTAACTCTTTCACAAATCAAAGAAGTCCTTTTCTTTGTAAGCCGAAGTCATCCGATTGACACTCAATATTGGGATATGTTGCGTGTTAAAATTCAAGGGTTCTCGAATACGATGTCTCTTTGTGTCCTCGATGCTGAAATTGCAAGTCATATGGGTGATGCGGTTCTAAAGGAACAAGAGATAAAAAATCTAGAAACTTTTGAAGCAAAGCGAGGCAGTGCATGAGAAACTTAAGATGGATATTCACTGGCATTTCAGTATGTTTTGTTTCTTTACAAGCTCATGCTCAAGCAGAAGAAAACAAAGTTTCATTTGATTTCGCTAAGATGACAATATCTATTTTTGGAGTTTTCAATTCGAACCAAGAAGAACCTAAAAATGGCATCAATGCCGAAGTCAAGGCACGGAAAAATGCCATCACGAGCCTCACAACTTATTTCAAAAATTCATGTTTCAACTCTGAAAAAGGCCAATTGGGAACAAAATCAGATTGGTCTTCTTATTTTCGCTCCCAGGGCAGTGAAATATATCAGAATGGTGTATTAAAAGTGACATTATCAGCACCTATCCGAGATATTTTAAAAACGCCTACCAAAAGAAAAACAGTTATAAAAACCGATGACGGGAAGAAAATAGCTTTTTCTATGCTTATCACCGTTCCTGGCAGCGCAATTCAATGCGGCACTGTAGGACTTGACCTTGGCAACAACAAAAAAGTCATGATTTACCCTTCCGATGTTGTCAAAGAAGCCATTGGTTTAACCGTGGTAAAACTTGTATATGATGGCAAATCCGATTTAAAGCCAGCAACCCCAGCTGACATGGCAATTTTACAAAACTCAACACTTGCAAAGGATCAAAATGTACCCGCTGGTGTTATTCCTGTTGTGGTCATTGTTCCTGAATAGTGCCACTGCACAAAACTTTTCTTTACATAATAAACAAACCATAAATTTCAAAGAGGAACTGCCATATAGCATCTTACTTTGCGAATTTTGTGGTTTAAAAAACCAAAGAATAAGAAGTACCTTCGATAGGTATTACCTGAAAAGTTTACAATCTCTCAAACTATTTCCGAGTTCACAGTGGGATACAGAAGCACGAGCCCTGATAGATAAACAACAAGAAAGCGAATACCAGATTTTCGGGACAAAAACGTGGCCCGCACAAATTCCATTTATTCTTTCCCCGCTCAAAGAAAAAAATGGTTTGTTGGTTCTCATGCAATCAGACAAAGAGATCCTAGGAAAACAGCCCCCTAAAATAGCGAGATATATATTATTTTATGAGGGCAAAGTATTTATTGAATCTACTGATAAAGCTCTTGATAATATATTAAAAGAGCCCGAGCAAAAAAAAGAGCATGACGATGGAATACACTTTTTTATTGCAAAAGAAGTTTCAGGCGAGCAAATCCTTGCCCTTGAAAAAGTCATAAAAAACTTTACAGATGATAAAAATTCCATAATTATTCCCTATGAAGTGACTGCTGATGGTATACACTATCGAAGCGATATCGGAGTTAATAACCTCATGCGGGCCATAAAAAAAATTAACCTAGTTGTACCAAATCTTTCTGCAAAAAAAGTGCACGGTATGAATGATGCTATAGAAATTACAAAGACAAAATGACTCAAAATTGTTCAATTATAAAGATAACTTTATTAACTTTTTCAGAGTATAAGAAATTAAAGAAAAAAATACCTGAAAATATTTTTTACGAAAAACTCGTCCATGCATTAATAGAGAATAAAAATATTTTTTTAAATCCATTTCTAGAGAAAGATTTTTCTGATATATTTATCTATACTCTGAGATCTTTATGTGAATTTGAAGCTATGACTTTTCTACCAGATGAGTCTCTATCTGAATACAATACTACAAAAAATAAAGTAAAAGTACTTTGTGAAAATCTCCAAGCAATCTGTCACAAAAACGATTATACTTTATTAAATTATTTTACAGAAAATGACTTTAGAAAATTTATAGCTTTTTGTGATTGTTTTGCTGAATGGTGCAAAGAAATCAAGTATTTTAAATTAAGTGAAGATGAGAAAATAATTCTTCTTGCCGAATCACCGCTTATTTCACTCTGCCGCTTATAATCGAGAAAAAATGAGTATACAAAAACAAACCTGGACATTAATCCAAACCGATTTATCCAAAGATCAGAACGAAGTAATTTTAAAAGATGACGAGCATCACTATGCTTTTCATGTTTTACGTCTTTCCTCTGGAGAAGAAGTTGAAATTACCAATTGCAAAGGATTAAAAGCAGTAGGCTGCATTGATTCCGCAAATAAAAAATCAATTTCTATAAAAATAGACAAAATATCAGAATTAAAAAAATCTTCGCCAGAAATTCATCTTTGGCTTGCTTATCCAAAACCTGCGACCCTAGAGGAAGTTGTCTCAAGTGCTTCTGAACTAGGTGTTGACCATATTCATATATTTAAAGCTGATAAATCAGCAGTTAAAAGCCCTATAAAAATAGAAAAAATGGAACGTATCAGCCAAGAATCTGTCAGAATTAGTAAAAGTGCTTTTGCTGCTAAAATATCTTGCTACAATAATTTAAATGAACTTTTCCAAAAAATTATTGATTTAAATAACAAAAACCGATTGATCCTTTTTTGTGATGAATCCCACATTTATGAAGGTAAAATTCGCAATTCAATTTATTCTGTCTTACGCGAACAATTTAAAAACGATCTCGAAGAAATTTGCCTCTTAATAGGTCCTGAAGCAAGTTTTTCAGATAAAGAGCGTTTATTGATTCATGAAACAATCACAAAAAATTCTGTTTCATTAGGAAACAATATTCTAAGAGTTCCCAATGCTGTTCTTAGCGCTCTCGGAAGTATTATTAATTTTAAAAACGATCATTGATATCAATGTCAAAACTATGTCTCTAGCATTTATTTAAATTTCATACTAAATTTTAAGAAATATAATGAAAGAATAAAAACATGGCTAAACAAATTTTTGTTAATTTACCTGTTTTAGACCTAATTAAGTCTAAAGAATTTTTTAAAAAAATTGGTTTTAAATTTAATAAAAAATATACAGATAACAATGCTGCATGCCTTGATATAGGAAAAAATATTTTTGTAATGCTTCTCAGTAACGAATTTTTTAAAAATTTCACAAAAAAGTCCATAAGCAATGCCAAAAACAGCACAGAAGTGCTTGTCGCAATCTCTTTTGACAGCAAAAAAAAGATCGACTCCCTTATGAGCAAAGCTTTAAAAGCAGGGGCCACTAAAAGTCGTGACGCGCAAGATTTGGGTTATATGTATTCGCAAAGTTTTGAAGATTTAGACGGACATATTTGGGAATTGTTTTGGATGAATGAAAAAAAGATGGCGATTGAACTTAAAAAAATGCGCAAGAATCAAAAATAATCACTTACCATCCAATCCTAACAATTTATGATAATGCTCTGGTCTTCTATCTCTAAAAAAACCCATTCCTGCTCGAAATACCTGTGCTTCTTTAAAAGAAAGATCGGAATAAATAATCTTATCACTAATGCGATCAGCTTCAGCTATCTTTTCACCCATAAAGTTACAAATAAATGAACTGCCATAAAAGTTCATATCTTTTTCAATACCAATTCGATTGGCTGCAGCTACATACACAGAATTACAGACAGCATGCCCGATCATAGCTCTTTGCCACATATCTTTTGTATCGATAGCGTGAGCTTCGGGTGGTTCTGAGCCTATTGCTGTGGGATAGAGTAGGAGATTTGCACCCTGCAAAGTCATACTGCGTGCGCATTCAGGGAACCACTGATCCCAACATATTCCGACACCAATATTTCCATATGCTGTTTTCCAAACTTTAAAGCCCGTGTCGCCGGGATTGAAATAATATTTTTCTTGATAACAAGGGCCATCTGGAATGTGTGTTTTACGATAAATACCGAGTATTGATCCATCTGCATCGATCATTGCAAGACTATTATAATAAGCGGGCCCCGATTTTTCAAAAAAACTGATAGGTAAAACAACTTTGTGTGTGCGAGCAATTTCTTGAAATTTGGCTATAAAAGGGTGATTCTCGACTTCATTAGCTAATTCAAATAGATGATCATATTGCTCTTGACAAAAATAATGATATTCAAAGAGTTCAGGTAATAAAATAATATTTGCATTATTCTTTGTGGCCTCTTCAATAAATCGAATGGCTTTTTGTATATTTTCATCAATCATGTTTGTCATGCTCATTTGAATCAAAGCAAGCTTAATATTTCTTTGCATCAATCATTTATCTCCAAATATCACCCGCTGGTTGTTGCTGAGTCACGCAATGAAATGATCCTCCTCCATTAATAATGGCCCGTGAACTTAAACCAATCACATCTCGTCCAGGAAAAAGTGAACGTAAAGTTTTAAGAGCCAATTCATCATGAGGATCTTGATATAAAGGAACAACGACAAAATGATTGCCAACATAAAAATTGGCATAGGTTGCAGGCAAACGCTGCCCTTCTATTTCCATTCTTTGTTTAGGCAAAACTAAAGGGATAAGTTTAAAAGAATTTCCTTCGAGATCTGTAAATGTTTTTAACAATTCGTAATTGCGTTGCATTGCATGATAATTTTTATCTGATTTATCTTCCGTGATAGAATATACAATCGTTTGTTCATCAACAAATCTAACAATGGTATCGATATGTCCATCAGTGTGGTCACCTTCAAGGCCATCTTCTAACCAAAGCACCTTTTTAATTCCCAAATAATCTTTTAAACTTTTTTCTATCTCATTTTGAGAAAGATTTGGGTTTCTCATTTTACTTAGTAAACACTGTTTTGTAGTTAAACATATCCCCTTACCATTAATGTCTAAGGAACCCCCCTCCATAACTACAGGAGAATTAAAGAAATTAATATTGAGAATCTTAGCAACTTCGTAGGGAGCTAGAGAATCTAAATCCCATTTAAATTTTTGTCCCCAAGCATTAAATTCCCATTTCACAAAACTTAATTTATTTTCTTTTAAAATAAAAATTGGGCCATTATCTCTAAACCAAACATCATTTAATGGGACTTCATGTAAAGAAATATTACTGAGTTCTCCGAGTCTTTCTCTAGCGTCTAACTCAGTTTCTTTATTATTCACCAACAGATGAACATGTTCATATTTCGCAATTGTTTTTACAAGGTTGGTAAATTCTTCTCTTACAGAGTTTAACCTTCCATACCAAATACCGTCATCAAAAGGCCAGCTTGTCCAAGTAGCTGAGTGGAGGGCCCATTCTGCAGGCATGGAAAAACCAATATTATAAGGTGTATCTTTCGGTATTTGAGACATCAATTTTTCCTTTTTTTGAAATAAAAAACAGGCTTATAAATAAAAATACCCAAATTTGATATACATCAGATAGAAAATTGAGTCTAGATTGACTAATTTTTTAGTTAACCGCTGCGAAAAACTTTTGCTGTAACTGTTTTTAATACTTTTTTCTCTACAACTACTTTTTTAGCTTCAGTCACATAATCTTTCACTGCATCATAGGCATGTCTTTCATCTCCACCAGCAGCAATCCATTGAGCAACTGTTGAGCCACTTAAAAAATGATGAGGATAACCAAATACCACTTTGTTTGCTTCTAAATGAGCCCAATTCGTCTCGAAGTTTTCTTTTTCAAATAAAACCGTTGCGTAGTCTATAACCCTTAAAATGCAGCTTTCTACATTTTTGAATTCAACTCCTCGTGCCAGTTTTACTTGATCCTTTACTTTAAACTTCAAAAAAACCTCTGAAAAAAGTTCTATCTTACCTGTTTTTATATCGACATAAAAAAGTAATTTATTGAGACTGGGGGGATTGTCAAAATTTTTTACAGATTATTTTAAATAAATTCTTATATTTACAGCAAGAAATCGAGTAAAATCAGCATTTAATCAATAATATTGATATCTTAATAAATTCACATAAAAAAAGCTGGCAAAAAAAATATTAGCCAGCTTTTATTTGAACAAGTCAATTTTTACTTACTTTTTCTTCTTAAGAGAAGACTTTCTTTTAACACCAACTTTTTCCTTTAACGACGAAGCAACTCTAAAACTTACTTTTTTAGAAGCAGGAATTTTAATTTCTTCACCTGTTTGAGGATTTCTTCCCTTACGGGCAGCACGATCTTTTACTTGTAAAATTCCAAGTTTATCTATGCGTACTTTTTTCCCTGCAGCAACATGATCTTCAATTGCATCAAGAAAAGCAGCAATGACTTCTTTCGTTAATTTTTTTGGTAATTGATCAAAACGAGTTGAAACTTCAACGGTTAGCGCAGAAGTAGATACAGTCGAAACCTTTCTTTTAGTCATACACATCCTCTCTTGTGAGTGGTTAAATGAAACTCTGTTTATAATTGCCTGAATCGACATATATATCAAGAGGAAAAGTATAATTTTTTAATTTGCTAATGTAGCATAGTCAAAACTTCACGAAACTAAGTTGTGAAGAAATCTTTTCTAGGAGCTATTAACAATGAATCAAATTATTCTTTCCATACAATCCTGTGTCAGCTATGGCCATGTCGGCAACAGCGCTGTTACCTTTCCTTTACAACGACTTGGCGTTCAAGTTTGGCCGATCCACACTGTACTATTTTCAAATCATACAGGCTACGGACAATGGAGAGGTAAAGTAATTGACATAGAAGGAGTAAGTGAAGTTTTTTTAGGGATAAAGGATAGAGGCGTTCTAAAATATTGCGATGCTCTTTTAAGTGGTTATATGGGCTCAAAAGAGCTGGGAAAAGTCATGATAGAAGCAATCAAAGAACTCAGAAAATTAAAACCAGAAACTCTATATTGTTGCGACCCTGTCATGGGCGACATTGGCAGAGGATTCTTCGTTAAAGAAGGCATTCCTGAATTTTTCAAAGAAGAAATGATTAAATACGCTGATATCATTACACCAAATCATTTTGAATTAGAATACTTAAGTGATAAAAAATTTGATGCTATCGAAGGTGCCGTAGAAGCTGCACGCAGTGTCATGAAAAAAGGCCCAAAAGTTGTTGTTATAACAAGTCTGTTACTTAAAGACACAAAAGAAACAAATATCAACATGCTTGTTGTAAATGAAAATTCAGTTTATATTGCAACAACTCCATATATATCTATTACTTTAAATGGCACTGGTGATCTGACTGCAGCTTTATTTACCCATTTTTACTTAAAATATAAGAAAAATACTCAGAAAGCTTTAGAAGCAACTATTTCTCGTGTTTATGAAGTCATTTTGAAAACAGCAAAAGCTTCAGCAAAAGAACTCGTTCTTGTACAAGCACAAAACTCTCTTGTGAAACCCAAACATTTATTTAAAGCAAAAAAAGTTAAAATATAGCTAGTCCAAAGTTCCTGGTCCAGAAGATCCAGAAGATTTTGCAGAGCGGTTTTTAAAAAATCTTTTTTCTATATAAGAAGTAAACGAAAGGAAGACTATCAATCCTATCGTTATAAGTATGGTTGATAAGAAAATACCAAAGCCAATCAAGATTCCAAGAGCCGACACGGTCCATATAACGGCAGCAGTTGTCAATCCCTGCACTTTACTGCTTGATTTAAAAATTGCTCCAGCCCCAATAAAACCGATACCTGAAACTATTTGCGCGACGATCCGTGTGACATCTGCAGAAATGACAGGACTTGAACTTTCATATTCACTCATCATCAAAGATACGGCCGTAAAAAGTGCAGATGCAGCACAAATAAGTGCATTTGTTTTAATACCTGCAAGTTTTCCTCGATACTCCCTTTCTATCCCAACTAACGTACCAACGAATAAAGCAACTCCAACTTTTGGTAATAAAAAAAAGAGAACATCAAGTTCAGGAATATAGTGCACTGTAAGAGTCAAATCATTAGACATATATTTACCTTAAAACAAATAAACAGCTATTGATAATTTACTATTTTCTCAATTTAAAAAAATAAGTGTTAGAAAAATTTTCTATCTTTGCCAAAGATATGACTCAAAATTTATTTTCAAAAGCAAAATGACGAAACACTTTGAGCAAATTAATTCATTGTCTTTAGGTGGTTTATGTCCGTTAAGAAAAATAATATAGATGAAAAAGATCTCGCAAGACATATGGGCGATCAAGCTTGTCGCGCAGAAACCAACAGTCTCGCCCAAAAAAAATACTCTCACTTACAAAGACTTATGAGTAAAATAACGGCTCTTTCTGATAAAGAATTCGATATTGCATTTTCTACACTTGAATCTATGTTAGAAAATTTTAATTCAAAGAAAACAAAAGTAGAAGATGAAAAAATAACAAATAAAAATAAAGAAAATGCAATTGCAGTTATAACTAATAAACAATAATCACTGATATTCACTTAAATTTATCGTATATACATCAGACCCAATTCTAAATATCAATTCTGAAGGATATATATTATCTGCTAAAACATATCCAGCCCAACGAACGTATATATCTGTTTCATTTGAAAAAAAGCCATAAAAAAATTGGCTATTCATTACGAGAGTATAACCTAAACCTTTGCGCTCTAAATTTAGTTTACTTTGAACTTCGATATTGTTATCTGATATATTTACAGTAGAAATCGCAATATATTGTCTTTTATTTTCAACTGGTGTAAAATTATTTTCTGTATGATTTTTATTTTTTTCTTCCTCTTTTAGTTCTAAAAATAAACCATCATTGCTATTTATTTTCTGAAATGCGTATCCTCCACAAATAAATGCACGCAGATTTTTAGCTCCAATTTTCGCAAATAAAGAAGTCATTTGATTGAGCGAGTCAGTATCTAAAACAGCTTCTGATTGAAATGTATAATCAATTTTATTTTTGTTCACCTCGAATGAGGAATACTCTTCACCTAATGGACCAATCACACTCCCTTTTAATCGATTAAATTTGTTCTCCCAAATGGCTTCCATTTGAAATGATGGAACTCTAAAGTTTGACGAGTTAATATCAGCTAAGAATTGGGGATTATTATCAGAACTGCACAGAGAAGTAATAGTAGAAGAAACTCTGGAAATCGCTTCATCTTCAGGCACTTTTTCCAATTTACGAGAACGCAATGTTGTGCAAGAACAAATTAGCAAAATAACTAAAAATGAATTTGTAATTTTAAATAACATAAAAACTCAATTCGTCATAAGATGAAAAGCTTTTCTTGCAGAACTGTGCCCTGTGAGCATTTCATATGTTCTAAAACCAGTTGGTGATGTAATATTTATTTCGCCAATTCGATTGCCAATGACATCGAGACCCGCTAAATAAATATTTTTTTCCTTAAGAAAAAGAGCTATTTTTTGACACAATTCCTTCTGCTCCTTTGTCATTTCTCTTAACACAGCAGATCCACCCTGAGCCAAATTCGATGCTACTTTTCCTTTTGCTGGCAAGCGCACAAAGTCACAAATAATTTCTCCACCAGCAACTAGAACTCTCCGATCACCTTCTTCATATATTTCTTTTAAAAAAGGTTGAATCATTAGTTTTTGCAATTTATTTTCATTTTTTAATTTAAGACTTAAATATGAAATAAATGCAGTTTTATCTTTAAAATATTCAACGCTCTCACCGCCATGACCCAACCATGGTTTAGATATATATCCATTGTAAAACAATTCAGAATATTCATGACAAAAAGATTCTATAACATTTATATCCGTAGACAAGCATGTGGGGACTATATTCTTTTCACTGATAATACCCTCAGAGAATGCACGCCATTGTAATGCTTTCTCATGATATGCCAATAAGACTTCTGGTGGATTCAATATTTTAACTGAATTCTGCGCAGATAAAATCCAACAAAGATCTTTGTATTCTTCATCAAAAGGAGGATCTTTTCTAATTAAACAATATTGATAATCAGAAAATTGAAACAAATTTCCAATTTTAGGTTCAAATTTAATTTCTTGCTGAGAAATTTTTTGTAGATTAATGATATTTTTTATAACTATATTATTATTATAAAAATGAATATCATGACTTTCACACCAATGAACATCAAATCCATCTTCTAGCGCAACCTGTGCTAAAGCCAAACTTGAATCTGAAGAAACATTCACTTTTTTTATACTATCTGCAATCACGAGTACTTTTTTTTGCAATGCCATTTTACTCCTCAAACAAACTCATACTTTTGCTAAAAAAGATTATTACAATCCCTTATGAAAAGCAATGAAAGCCTTGCTGAAGCTGCGATTAAAGTGTTACAATTATATTTCATATTAACTGATATTTAAAAGGAGTCGATTTTATGATTGATTATCGTAAACTTGGTTATATCTCTGAGAAACAGCATACTTTCTGTGAGTTCGAAGGAAAAATGCTTGCAGAACATGTGATCACTCGCAATGGATTTAATGATAATTATTCAATTCTTTATCAAAAAAGAGCTCCCACTCATGAAGTTAATACAGAAATTTACAAAACAGAAAATCCATTTTTTCCAAGTTATAATAAATTGAGTAACAATGAATTGAAAAGAAGACATTTTAAAACACCAAATTATTCAAAAGAAGGAAATTTATTAGAGGCACGAGCAACACTTCTTGTAAATAATACATGCTCAGTGGGCATATTAAAACAAACAAAAAAAGACCATTTCTTTTTTGCAAATGGCGACGCAGATGAACTCTATTTTGTAGCTGAAGGCAATGGTATTCTCCAAACCGTCATGGGAGAAATTGATTACGTCTCAGGAGATTATTTATTTATTCCAAAAGCAATTCCTTATCGTTTTTTACCTAGTGCAAATTGCAATATGCTTATTGTAGAAGGAAAAAATAACTTTGGTATCCCAAAAGAATTTCGTTTAGCGCAAGGACAATTTAAATTGGATGCTCCATACAATCATCGTGATTTTCACGCCCCCAGCCGCCTAATGGAACTCAAAAGCAATGAAAATTATCCAATCATTATAAAAAGAGATAATATATTAACTAAACATGAATACACAGACTTTCCTTACAAAGTGGTTGGTTGGGATGGTTGGTATTGGCCATTCTCTTTCTCTATTCATAATTATCAACCCAAAACAAGTTCTGTACACCTTCCCCCTACAGTACACACAGCGTTTAGCGGCGATAATTTTTATATTATGAACTTTGTCCCTCGGGTATTAGACTATCACCCGAAAGCGATTCCATGCCCTTGGCCCCATTCAAATATCGACTGCGATGAAGCTATTTTCTATGTAAGCGGAGACTTCACAAGTCGAAAAGGAATTTCAAATTATTCTATTAGTTTTCATCCGTCTGGTATCCCACACGGTCCTCATCCTGAAAGATACGAGCAAAGTATTGGCGCAAAAAGAACAGAAGAATTAGCAATTATGGTTGACACTTTTGAGCCATTGTTTGTAACTGAAGCAGCAGCGATGCTTGAGGACAAAAAGTATCACTATACTTGGGATTCACATGAGCATCTTTAAAATTGTTTCAATCTAAAGCAAATATTAAAAGAACTGGCAATCCATATGAAAGATAATGAAAAAAAATATTCAATTGTACTTACGGGTGGAGGAACTGCGGGTCATGTCTGGCCACATTTTGCCTTATTTGAAGGAGAAAAATCGCCTTTAAATACAGCATTCCGAGAAAATAAATTGAACGTTCATTATATCGGCTCTCAATCAGGAATGGAAAAAGATCTTGTGCTGATGAATCAACCTTCGTGGCAATACCATTCTATTTCAACAGGGAAATTGAGGCGGTACTTTAGCTTACAAAATTTCTTAGATATATTCAAAATTATATTTGGCTTTGTTCAAGCATTTTTTATACTCAATAAAATAAAAGCATCCGCAGTATTTTCCAAAGGTGGATTTGTTTCTGCCCCTGTCGTATGGGCTGCTTGGCTGAGAGGTATTCCTATCATTATCCATGAGAGCGATGCCACTCCTGCTCTCGCTACTAAGTTAACACTCCCATTTTCTTTTCTTGCTTTAGTTGCATTCGAAGAAACAATTCAAAAATTACCTTCTATTTTTCATAATAAAATAAATTATGTAGGACTCCCTTTGAGAGAGTCATTATTTAACGCTACAAAAGATCAAGCTAATCAATTTTTTAATTTTAAGCAAAATAAAAAAACAATTTTAATATTCGGTGGAAGTTTAGGCGCTCAAAGTCTAAATAAAAAAATGTTTGAAATTATTCCTGAATTAAATAAAAATTTTAATATCATTCACATCGTAGGTAAAGGTAACTATAAAGAAATTGAGAACGCTGAGAATTATCGTCAATATGAGTTTTTAAATCACGAAATGAAATATGCTTATGCCCTCGCTAATTTAGCTATTTGTCGCGCGGGGGCTAGCAGCATTTTTGAACTTGCTGCTGCACGTATACCTATGATTCTTGTTCCGTTAGGGCTGCATGCCAGTCGAGGGGATCAAATCGTTAATGCCAGAATATTCACAAATAGAGGTTGGTCACAATCTATCGATGAAAATACTTTTCAAAAGGAATCAGCTATACAGTTGATAGAGTCAACTATGAATTCTTTAGAAGAACGCAAATTAGCTCTTGAATCTGCCCCCTCAGCAGAATCAGCATTAAAAGTAAGTCAAAAAATATGGGATATTATTTTACGATATGAGGCAAAAAAATAATGGATGATTTTTTAACTCTAAAAAACACTTTGCAAGAGGTTTTTGACGATAATGATTTAAATAAAGAATTATCCATTGAAGTAACTTTATCTGATCTGAGTTCCTTTGCTCAATTTATCGCCTCATATTTAAAAGCCGGTGACTGGCTTTTTTTGGACGGAGATTTAGGTGCAGGTAAAACATCATTAACCAAAGAACTTTCATCAATCCTAGGGGCTCGTCAACAATCGATAAGTCCTACATTTTCAATTTTAAATATAGAAGAATTAAATTCTGAAACCGATCTTAAAAAACTCATTCACCTCGATTTATATCGATTAAAATCAGGCAGAGAACTTCTTTATTTAGGTTTAGAAGAAGAGTTTAATCCGAAAAACACATTGTGTGTCTTTGAATGGCCTTATAATATTGAAAATGATGATTATTTAGACTTTTTCAAAATTACAAAATGCGCAAAACCAAAGAGAGTCATTGAAATTACTTTAGAACTTGCTGAGAAAGAAGACGTTCGTATTTATCATATTAAAAGAACACATTTTTAGATAAATTATTTATAATTATATAATTTTATTAGTAATTTTTTTTTCAATCCCCCCCCTTTACTTTCTAAAAAGATGGCATACATTGAAATTGATGAGGAGGGGTTATCTTTTATTATGCTTAAGTAAAAGGAGACTTTTTATGTCAATTTTACAACCATTTAAAAAGCAAAATCAGCTAACAAATCGTCCTGAAAATGATTTGTTTTATTCTCTACAAACTGATGTGAATCGTTTATTTAATAGTTTCTTTAATGAATTTGAAATAGACTTACCATCGCAAAAATCGAAAAACATTTGGGCACCTCGCATAGATTTACGTGAAACTGCAAATGCATTTATAATTACCGCAGATCTTCCTGGTACTAAAAAAGAAGATATCCATGTGAATATCAACGAGAATATTTTAACTATTAAAGGTGAAAGAAAATCTGAAAATCATAGTGAAAGTGATAAGCATTATATTAGCGAACGTTACCATGGACAATTTGAACGTTCTTTTGCGTTACCACAAAAATCTATTGATAAAGAAAAAATTTCTGCTGAAATGAAAAATGGTGAACTCATAATCAATATTGCTAAATCACCTGAAGTTCAAAAAGAAGTTCGAAAAATCGAAATTCGTTAATCTCTCTCCCCTTTTCTCATTAAAGCAGTTGGTATTTGAATAATGCCAACTGCTTTTTTTTATTATTTAATAAAATATTTCTATTTATTATCATGCATAATAAAAATCTCTTGAGACAAAGCTTCTGCAACCTCAATATGTTTCGTTAATTTTTCGCCTTTATCGACTGAATCTTTCCAGAAAAACTCTACTGTACCTTCACGTGCTCTCCAGCAAATAGATTCCTCTGAAACATCCCCTTCTTTGGCCGAAATACTGAGTGAGGTTATATAATTCGGTAAATAGGAAGGTAAATGGATAGACTTTATTTTGCCAATCGGAGCCTTTAAAAAGGCTATCGCTGATGTTCCTTTTTCTTTATTCGATATTTTACATTCATCGATGGAAAGCCCCTGCCAAGCAGCAATATGAAATTCATAGGGATTAAAACCGTAGGTGCGCTCTATTAAATCGAGTATGGCATCACCCGCAGGGCGAGCTCCGATTTCCATAAGTTTTATTTCTCCGTTATGAGTTATTCGCATTTCCACATGACAGACGCCTTTATCAATCCCCAGTGCCTGCACAGCTGCGCAGGATATTTCATGGATTTTTTTGGATGCGGAATAAATAGAAGGTACCACATGCCCAATTTCAGAAAACCAAGGTTCTGGGCTTAAATATTTATCAGTAACTGCTAACACTGTTTGTTTATTTCTTTGTGCAAAAACCTCAACCGATATTTCGTCACGCGCTTGAATATATTCTTCTACAACATATTCACCTTGCGAAACATAAAAGACATTTGCATATTGGTTGAGGATTTTCTCGCAATGTTCAAAAGCGGAACTTAATTGATCTTCGTTCTCAACTTTGACAACACCGCCACTACCACCAAAATCCTTTGGCTTAATGACTAATGGATAACCCATCACTTTAGCCTTTTCTCTTAATTCATCTAGAGTATGAAATAAAGCGAACCTAGGTATGGGGAGATCAAATTGTAAAAACTTTTCTTTCATAGCAAATTTATTACGACAGAGTTTAATTGTTTCAAAACTTAATGAAGGGAGATCATATTTGTTTGCAATCCTCGCAGCAGACATCAATGTCCAATCATTACATGGAACGACGCCCTGCAATTGACCTGGATTTGATTCTAAAAAAGATTGGATTGCCGTTAAACTGGAAAGAGGATCCATTGGGTCACCTTGCAGGCAGTGATGAAAGTAACGATTGCGATTTATGCGTGGTTCCTTCACAATCGAAATAATCTCTCCCGTAAAATTTTGAAGTGCAGCAACTACAACCTTCTCTCTAAGAAATTGTTCCGCACCTAAAAGTAAAAGATATTTTTTACTCATTTCATACCCCCATATTTATTTTCATTCAAAAAATAAATTTATCGACTATAAAAAATGACTTTCAAATAATAGCCAGTATAAACAATTATTTCTAATTATGCTTTAAATATACTCATATGGTATTTTTATTGATTTGTCAATGGAGGTGTAATTTGATAAATAAAGAAATAAAATATGTATTGGAATTATAATATAAATTACTTATAATTCCAGCTTTTTAACTTTAGCATTTAATATATTTATAACTCATCTTCAAAATGCACGAATTCTTTTTTAGCATGCGGAGTCAAAGTATCATTCGAGCCATCTATTTCTTTAGCTTTTTCTTCTTCTTTTTTTATATTACAAGCTTGTGCAATTGCTTTACCTGCATTTAAAACACGCCCTTCTGTAATATAATCTTTTAAGTGATCATATTTATCCGAAGTTTCAAGTAAAGTTTTTTTGATAAAATTGGCCGTGATATCTTTTGAGCATGAGTGCATTATAGCAACGACACCAGAAACGATTGCAGTGGCCTCAGATGTGCCATTACCCTCTCTTTTAAACCCATTTGGATCTAAGTATGGAATTTCAAAGCCAGGTGCTCCTATATCAACTCGTCCACTGCCATAGCGACTGCCCGTTGATAATTGTGAAATATAAATATCCGGCGATCCTTTCTTATATGAGAGTGCTGCCACGCGAATAACAGGATCTTTTTCCTTGTTTTCTTTTGATCTCGGTTTATATGCAGCTGGCCAGTATTGCTTTTCAGCAGGTAAATTATTTATATTTCTTCCATCATTTCCAACGGCTGCAATGATTAAGATATTATTTTCAGAACCAATTTTTTTAAGCAATTCATTCCATTCTGTCGCATTTTTAGTTCCAATATCTGCTCCTGAAATATTTAAAATATTTTCTTTTTTCATTTTATGTGCTTCATCTACGGCATCATAAAACGAAGTAGGGTGTCCATTTGGAATTACAACTCTATTAATTATAGGTAATTCTGGAAAAATTCCTTTATAGTAACTTTTGCCATCAAAATAAAGACGCGATCCTATTATTGATGCCATAGCTGTTCCATGAATATAAGCAGGACTTTCAAGATCTTTTTTACTCACTGAACTGTGAACATGCTCATAAGTATAAGAGATATTAAAACTTTCAAGAGGGTGAATAAACGAATCAATTATTGTAACAAATGGTTCGCGAAATTTAAAATACTTTAAGTTTTTAGGAAACTTCATCTGTTCAAAATATTCAGGTCTGTAATCTTTATAGGATCTCACTTCCTGCTCTTCTAGATCTAACAGACTCAGATAATCTTCTGTTTTTTTTCTCGTTTCTGCACTGACTTGGAGAGGATAACCAATTAAAATACAACCTAATAGTGTCAAAGTTGGAAAATGTATCTTTTGCTTTAATTTCATATTGCCCCAAAAAAAATGAATTGAAAGATAATTCTTTCAATTCACACTTAAGCAATACGTATGCCAATTTTGTAATAATTTAATAAAAAATAAAAGTTTTTATTTTTACTTATATTTATAAACAAAATAATGATAAATTTTTTATCCATAAAAATAGAATATATTAATATATTTATTTTAATGAGTTAATTCATTTTTTAAAAATGGTTGTAAAAAACTCTCTTCTTTTAAAAAATAAAATCTCTAAAAAATTAATCATACATTATTATAATTCTTATATTCAGCAACTATTTCAGATTTTAAAACATCAATAATTTCTGTAACTTTAATTTTTCTTGCTTCCATCCGATTGTCTCTGTACTTTAATTCTACACAACCTTCAGCAAGAGTTTTTGGTGAAACAATAATTCTATATGGAATTCCAATAAGATCAGCATCGGCAAATTGGGAACCCGGTTTTTCATCTCTGTCATCAAATAACACTTCGTAACCTAAACCTGACAGAGTTTTATAAAGTTTTTCAGATTCTTCGCTCACAATCTCTTCTTTCCGATTGAGTGCACACAAATGAATTTCATACGGAGCAATCGGCAATGGTAAAATTGGGCCTCTGTCATCATGGCTTTCTTCAATAATAGCAGGAAGAAGACGTGTTATACCAATTCCATAACATCCCATAATAGGATATTGTTTTTTTCCGTTTTGATCGAGAAAAGTACATTCCATATCTTTGGTATATTTTGTTCCTAAGTGAAATATATTTCCAATTTCAATCCCACGTGTTTCTTGCAATGGATTTTCACATACTTCACAAGGATCACCTGCACGCGCAGCAGCAATATCACCAATAATCACCTTTTCTTTTTCAAATTCTTTTACAGTTGAAAGAAAATCTCTTTCTGCATTAAAATTTGTATAATGATAATCTTTTTCATTGGCACCTGTTACTAAATTTGTACTTTTTACAACAGTGTGATCTAAAATAACGTAACAGTTGTGCAGATTGAGTCCTATTGGTCCCGTGCTTCCAGCGACCGCGCCTGCTTTTACGAGATTTTCATGGGTTGCAGGGACAACTTCTGATTTGACTAAATTACGAACTTTTGCACTGATAACATCGAGATCTCCGCGCACAAAAGAAACAACAGGTGTTCCAGAGAGTGTTTGGAAAATAACTGCTTTTGCAGTTTGATCTGGAGTTATCTGTAAAAATTTACTTAAGCCATCAATCGTTTTTTGGTTTGGCGTGTGAACTTTTTCAAGTTTTTCTAATTTATTTTTTTTAATAATAAATGGTGATGTTGCAATTTCTTCGTTAGAACTTGTTTTACAATGTAAACAAGAAATGAGTTTATCTTCACCTGTTGGCACGAGCATTTGAAACTCATGTGAATATTTTCCACCAAATACACCGTTATCGGACATAACACTAACGAAGTTTTTACAACCTGTGCGCTTATAAAAACGAATGTAAGCTGCATGCGCTCTGTCATAATATTCTTTGAGATCCTCTTCTGTCGCATGAAAACTGTAAGCATCTTTCATAGTAAATTCACGCAAACGGACTAAGCCACCGCGTGGACGTGGCTCATCGCGGAATTTGGATTGGATCTGGTACATCATAAGAGGAAGTTGTCTGTAACTGGTAATTTCTGTGCGCGCTAAATAAACAACGGGTTCTTCGTGTGTCGGATTCAAGACCATCTGTTTTTCGTTGCGATCCTGAAAACGAATCATATCTTTGCCGAAAGTTTGGTAACGACCCGTTTCATCCCAAAGTTCTTTTGTTGCTGAACAAGGCATACGCACTTCTTGGCCTTCAATCGCATTCATTTCTTCACGACAGATTTTTTCAATTTTTGCAACGCTTCTCATTCCAAGAGGGAGAAGACCATAAATTCCAGCTGAATACTGGCGCATATAACCTGCTCTTAACATAAATTTATGACTTGGAATTTCGGCATCACGTGGTGATTCTTTTACAGTTTTACCAACCAATTTTGACATACGCATTTTTAAGATCTCCAATTGTCTTTATTATTTAGATACTTTCTTTTTGTAGCAATTCTTCTAATAGAATACTAGCTCCTCCAAGATGATCTTTCATTGATAAAAATTCTTTTTCAGCAGTCTCTAAATTGTTACCTCTGCGAATACACGTGATCAATCTATTTTTGGGAGTATGAGTAGAAGGAACAAATTCTGTTGCAGTTACTTCATAGCCATTTGCCCGAGTTAAACTGATACGAAACATATCAGTAAACTGTGCAGCAATCTCTCTCCTAACCTGTGGGGTATTAAAAACGGGAGTGAGTGGATGTGTTATTTTATTTTCTTTCCATTTACGCGCAAGCTCTGCTTGGCAACATGGCGCAACGGCGATAAAATCAGCTTTTTCTTTAATTGCAAGCGCTAAAGCCATATCTGTTGCCGTATCACACGCATGCAAAGCAATCACTGCATTTGGTCTTTTTTCATGTGTCCATTTATAGGTAAATAATGAAGCTGTTTCGAATTTTAAAATATCTGAAAATCCTAAATTTTGCGCTCTTTGCTTACAATCATTTATTATTTTTGTGTTTGTATCGACACCGATAATTTCGACTGAGTGATTCCATTTTTCTTTAAAGCACCAAGCCAATAAAAAAGTAAGATAAGATTTTCCACAACCTGCATCAAGAATGCGCACAACTTTATGTCGCTTAATCAGTTCTGCAAAATGCTCTTCAAGCAAATTGAACATATGATTTATTTGAATAAATTTCTTAACATTGTCTTGTGACATGGAAGCATCGGAATTTAAAAGTCCAAGCGAACGCAATAATTTAGGTGCATTGAGAGGAGTGATTGTATAATTTTTCTCTCCCATTAATTTTTTAATTTTTTCCGTTGTCCAATATTTTTGTGCACGAATAGCGAAGTTTTCAGGTTGTAATTCTAAAGTCATTTAATATTATTTACTCACATTGTATAAGCGTTCTAAGAAGACGGCAACGCCATCTGCATCATTTGAAACTGTTTTTGCCTTTGCAAATTGCAAAGCATATTGATCGGCATTTCCCATAGCCACACCGAGACCTGCAGATTTAAGCATTTCTGCATCATTCTGCCCATCCCCAAAAGCAATCACATCCTTAACTTCAATTCCCAAATGTTCACACACCAAGGTCATTGCAGTGCCTTTGTTTGCATTCGAAGCTCCGACTTCAATCCATGGCCAGCCATTGAAAGTACAAAATTGAATTTTTGACATAAAATATTCATCTTGATCTTTTAAAAAAGCTTCACGATTGCTTTCTGGGGTCAAGAGGATTAAAAAGCTGATTACTTGTTCTTCTGGGGGATTTTCTATATCCAATTCAAGAACTTCGCTATCATAATGTGTGGTAAATTTATCGACATCAATTGCATTTGGATATAAACAATAGAAACCTCTTGAAGTATCTACTAATAAGTTTTGGATACTATATTGTGGATTCCCATTTAAAATCATTTTGCATCTATCAAAAATAAGATCACGATATTTATTTTCGAGATACGTAAGAGACATTGAATAACCATCTCTACTTTTTTTAATATCACTGCCATTTAAAGTAATAATTGGTGTATTTAAATTCAGTTTTTCTGTAACCTTATTAACTGATTTAATAGTTCTACCAGTTGCAATAACAACATGAATTCCCTGATCAATAAATGCATTGAGACAATCTAAATTCTTTTGTGATATTTCTTTTTTCGAATTTAATAAAGTTCCATCTAAATCAACAAAAATTGCTTTATATCCAAAACTCATAGATTCCCCTGTTGCTGTACAAAAAATAATTTTTATAGAAGCTATAATTTAAGTTAACAAAGCACCTTCTTTTAGATTTTCTGGGAGATAAATCGGACTCACTTTACCATCTGCAGTGTCCGTTGCAAGCATCATTCCTTCACTCATACCAAACTTCATTTTCCGAGGTGCTAGATTGCTTACAATTATCACTTTACGATTTGCTATTTCTTCAGGTTTAACCCATTCTCTAATTCCAGAAAATATTTGTCTTTCACCAAGAGTCCCTAATGAAACAATGAGTCTTAATAATTTTTCTGATCCTTCTACATATTCAGCACTTAAAACTGTGCCAACATGCATTTGTACTTTAGCAAAATCCTGAATAGGGATAATATTTGGATTTTCAACTGATGCTTCTTTTTTATTATCCACTTTAATTATTTTCTTTGCTTCAGGTTTCACACTCGCACTTTCATTTGCAGGTTTCATTTTTAGCATTTCTGCTGCAATGTCAAGACGAGCATAGAGTTTAGGAATTTCCTTCAAACTAAATTCACTCTGAATTGCAAAAAACTCTTGTGCTCTCGCATATGAGTGACTGAAGTCAGAAGTATCTTCACCTATACTTTGTAAGAGCTCATTCATTTTTTTAGGAAAAAATGGATAGGCTAAATATCCCGCGACGCGCAAAACTGCAATACTCGAAGCAATAATATTTGCTAATTGTAGCTGACTTTCCGCTTCATTCTTTTTTGCAATATCCCATGGTTTTTGCTGAGCAATATGTTTGTCAGTGAGCGAAATAAGCGACCAAATTTCATTCATCACATCGGCAATTCTAAATTCATCAAAAGCAATTTGTACATTTTTTACTGCATTTTTGCAGGCAATTCCAATTTCTTTTTGTTCTTCTAATAATAAATTATGAGCAAATTTTGGAATTTTATTTGCAAAATACTTTTCCACCATTGTCAAAGTTCTTGATAAAAGATTTCCAATTCCATTTGCTAAGTCGGAGTTGTATCTTTCAAGATAGGATTTCCATGAAAATTCAATATCTTCACCAGGATTTGTTGCTCTAAAAAAATAATTTACAAAAGTATCGCGACCAAAATGCAAGATTTGTTCCACATTGATACCATTCCCTAAACTCTTCGACATCTTATGTGAGTCTTGAAGTATCCATCCTGTAATCAGTAATTTTGGTAAAGGAATATCGAGAGATAAACACATCGCAGGCCAAAATATACCATGAAACTTAAGGATGTCTTTTCCTAAAATATGGTGTGCATTTTGCCAATATGCACTTGAATGCGCTTTTTCAATTCCACCAATACCAGTTACATAGTTTGGCAATGCGTCGAACCAAACATAAGCAACATGCTCAGAATCAAAAGGTAGCTCAACCCCCCAAGATAAACGAGATTTTGGACGAGAAATACTGAGATCAGAGTCTAAGTTTTCCAGCATTCCTAAAAGTTCATTAATGTATCTTTCTTGGTGAGTGATTTGTCCTTTAGCAATCAAATCTTTTAACTGCTCACGATATTTTGAAGTTTTAAAGAAATAATTTTTTTCTTTTCTAAGTTCAGTTGGAATTTTGTGGACTAGGCAATTATTATTCTCATCTCTTTCACTATTGGTTAAATATCCTTCACATTTATAGCAATAATAACCTTCATGTTCTCCAAAATAAATATCGCCTTTTTTATAACAATAATTCAAAATATTTTGCACATTTTTTATATGATCTTTATCAGTTGTTCTTATAAATATATCATTATTTATTTCAAATCGCGCAAACTCATTTTTCCATAGAACGGCCATTTCATCGACTAACTGTTGAGGAGATTTATTTAGTTCTTTAGCTTTTGTTTCAACAGCTTCGCCATGTTCATCGAGACCGGTTAAAAATTTAACTTTTGCTCCACGCTGCTCATAATGAGTCTTTAATATGCTTGCTAAAATAGTAGCATAAACATGTCCTGCATGTGGAGTTCCATTTGCATAATAAATTGGAGTTGTAAAATATTTATAACAATCTGTCATTTCTGCTCTCTTTCAATTCAAAATAAAAAACTGGACACCGCATGGAATACAGTATCCAGTTTAACGTAAATCTCATGCCTAAACAGGAAAAAAAATGTTCTTATTTAATACGACCTGGTAGTCTGAGACCGGGAACAATCTCAGCATTTTTAATGCCGACTTTTCCAGCAGCAATTTCGCGCAATGCGGTCACTGCTTCTTTGTTTTTGCATTCAACAAGAGCATCACTTCCCTTTTGAAGTTGACGCATACGACGAGCCGCCAGCATAACAACAACAAAGCGGTTTGGAATTTGATCGAGGCAATCTTGAACTGAAATACGAGCCATGTTGCTTCCTTTAAAAAAGAGCAAAAGGTGAGTGAAGATACTGCACAAGCAGCGATCCTTTCTTTGTAGCAATAGCTCAAGCATGCGTCAACACGTTTTTATTTTAGTGGTTGGAATTTTGGCTCAGTTTTCCTAACATCATATGGACGAAAGAATGAAGCGTTAAAAAGCGCTCTAGGAGAAATAAATGAACTCGCGGTTTTCTAGTAAAAGAATAATAATATCAATTGTTTCAATATCTGCCGTGGCTTTTGCCATTTATCAGGCTCAAAATTCAAGTAATGAGAATGATTTAAAAAATGCCAAAGAGAAAAAAAGCACTCTCTATGCAGCCTTCGATTCCAAAATACAATCAGGCGATCCACGTTTGATTGGCAGCGATCCAAATAGCCAATATATTGAAAATTTAAGATTTTTACCTCTGATCGGTTTTGATGAAAATGGCAAACTGCAGAACTTTTTAGCTGATGAAATTATCCCTGTCTCAAATAAGTCTTGGCTAATAAAGCTCAAAAAAAACATTAAGTTTAACAATGGCTCCACTCTCACAGCTGATGATGTCGTAGCTACCTATAATGCCATAATGAATCCAGAAAAAAACTTTCCCCCAAGCCCAAGAAAAGCTGCATTTAATAGCGTCACAGTCTTTAAAGCCAAAACTCCAGACGAAATTCTTATCGAATTAAAGGAGCCTGATGCCGCTTTTTTAAACAATCTTGTTATAGGAATCCTACCAAAAGAGGCAATATTAACAGCAGGTCCCAATAAAGTTGACAATCAAGGCTATGAAAGTGGCCCCTACATATTGAAAAAAGCGGATGCAACCAACTGGCTTCTCTCCCGTAATGAAAATTATACTTTCTCTGAAAAACCTAAAATGGAAAATCTTAATTTTAAAATTATTACGGACAGCGGAACAAGGTATGCAGCTCTCATTAAAGGGGATATTGATCTTGCACAAAATGCAATTGATCCAGATAAAGTTGCACTCATTCAAAAATCAATGAACGATAAATTTCAGATTTTGAGCGCCCCAAAATTAGCAACTACATATTTAGCTTTTAATTTTCGTGACCCTATTTTTAGTAATTTAAAAGTAAGGCAAGCGATTGCTTATGCTATTGATCGAAAAAGTTTATTGCAGTTCCGCTTACAAGGACAAGGGACTTTAGCAAAAGGCATGTTTCCAGCAAATAATTTTTATTATGACAATTCTCTTCCAGAAATTCAGTATGATCCGCAAAGAGCAAAAACCCTGCTAAAAGAAGCAAATATTCAAGATCCAATTACTTTTGCCATTAAAGTTTCAAGTAGCAATAAATCAACTGTTGAAATTGCAAAAGCAATTGCAGCAAATTTAAAAGATGTAGGTTTTCAACCAACTGTAGAAATGCTAGAAAACAGTGTATTTTTAGACCAGTTAAAAAAAGGTGTGGCGAGTGTTTGGCTCTCTCCATGGGTAGGATTTAAAGATCCCGATCACTTACGTTTTGTCTTTGCATCCAACATGGTTGCACCTGCTGGTGGGAACCGAGGAGCATATTCCAATCCAAATATAGATGATCTTTTACAAGAAGGACGAGAAGAAATAATCCCAGAAAAAAGAAAAATCATATACGATCAAGCTCAACAATTGCTCTCAGCAGAATTGCCTTATGTTTACCTATGGCATAGTTTAAATATAGCTGTGACTGGAAAAAATATAGAAGGTTATAAACTTTACGCAGACGGTAGGTACTGGTCAATCGTCAACGTAACAAAAAATTAAAGAATTATTATGTTAAAAGTCCTTTTCCAACGTTTCTTACAATTGCTATTTGTTTTATGGGGAATTTCAACAATTATTTTTTTTCTACAAAGAATGATTCCTGGAAGCCCTGCAGATAGTATATTAGGAGCAGATGCCTCTGAAATAGATAAAGCTGAATGGCTCACTCGTTTTGGTTTAGATTTACCTCTATGGAAACAATATTATTATTTTATTATTAATTTAATCCAAGGTGATTTAGGAAATAGTTACCATGATTTCACTCCTGTGATGGAAATAATTCTTCCAAGACTATGGCAAACAATGCAACTTGCATCCATTGCTTTTATTTTTTCCCTTCTTTTAGCAACTTTTTTCGGCATGATAAGCGCAGCTAAAGCTGGAAAGTTTGCCGATAAAACTTCAGCAATTGTTTCTTTACTTGCAATATCGGCTCCTAGTTTTATTATTGGTCCTATTTTAATGTGGATATTCTCTGTTAAACTTGCAATATTTCCATTGCTCGGCAATGAAGGAGCATCTTCATTCGTTTTACCTGCAATCACACTCGGAGCATCTTTAGCTGCTTTTTCAAGTAGAATGATCCGCAGTGGAATCGTTGATGTTCTTCAGGAAGATTATATTCGTACTGCAAAAAGCAAAGGACTTTCAGCCTTTCAGATCTTAACAAAACATGCACTACGAAATGCATTTCTCCCAACTCTCACAATTTTAGGAATGCAACTTGGGGTCCTTCTTAGTGGAGCTGTTATTACTGAGCAAATATTTAATTGGCCAGGATTAGGCAGTCTTGTTGTTGAGGCCGTTCAACAAAGAGAATATAATGTCGTCTCAGGATGCGTTATTGTTATGGCTACTATATACGTCATTTGTAACCTTATTGTAGATATTCTTTATCGCATTTTCGACCCGAGGGTTCGTTTTTCATGAAAGACTTTGTCTCCCGTTTTTTTAAAATTTTAAGTCGTGATAAATTTGCAATTGTATCAGCGTTTATACTTATATTTTGGATTACGATTGCTTTCTTTCCAATAATAATCCCTTATTTTGCAAATATACCTTTAGTCCTGCAAGAAAGACTCGCTAGTCCATCTAGCAAATTCTGGCTAGGCGTGGATGGAAATGGCCAAAGTGTGAGCTTGCTCATTATGAATGGAGCTTCAACCTCGCTGATTGTGAGCCTATTTACCGTCAGCATGAGTCTATTTGTTGGTATTCCATTGGGAGCTATTGCTGGTTTTTTTGGCGGGAAAATTGATATTCTTATATCTCGTTTTATAGACATTCTTCTTGCTTTTCCGCCCATGGTATTGCCTATCGCAATCATGGCTTTTTTTGGCGGAGGTCTTTTAAACGTTGTTATAGCTTTGAGCTTAACAGGTTGGGTGAGTTATGCACGAGTCGTGCGGGGTCAGTTTTTATCCTTTAAAGAACGTGAATTTGTTGTGGCAGCCCAATCGCTTGGGGCGTCTCCGACAAGAGTCATGTTCAAACATATATTTCCTAATACAATTTCACCTTTAGCTGTTCAGGCAACTTTTTCTCTCGCAGGAGTCATAATAGCTGAAGCAGGCCTGAGTTTCTTAGGTTTAGGAGTGAGTCAATCCCACGTAAGTTGGGGAGGACTACTCAATTCGGCGCGTGATTATTTAACAACCAATCCCACACTTGCTTTTTTCCCTGCAATAGCCTTATTTTCAGTCGTTGCAAGCCTAAACTTTATTGGCGAGACTCTACGATTGACGTTTGATCCCAAAAGTATAGGCGCTGGACGCATGTAATAATCAAAGGAAACTATAAATGAATGAAATTTATACACCAATTTCTATTGGTGAGCTTTTAGATAAAATAACTATACTGCAAATCAAGTCAACACAAATTAAAGACTCAGAAAAACTCGCAAACATTAACAAAGAACTTCAATTATTAATAGATGTTTGCCAAAAAAATAATATCGACACCAATGACTTTCTTGTGCAAAGCTTGAAAAAACACAATGAAGAACTTTGGGAAATAGAAGATCAAATTCGCGATAAGGAACGCGCAAAAGAATTTGATGAAGAATTTATCCGTCTAGCACGTGCAGTTTATTTTACGAACGATAAAAGAGCTGACATCAAAAAGAAAATTAATTTACAATCTGGCAGTTCTTTAGTTGAAGAAAAAAGCTATAATAAGTATTAAAATTAAATTCCTGTGCAACCACTCATATTTTGTTAACTTAAAGACAATTCAGAATACATTATTTTGAATTGTCAAAATTCCATCAGCCGTATTTTCTGATTTAATTATAAATAATTAAAAACCGATAAAGCTTCGAAAGAAATACTTATATTATTGTCAAAATCAAATGGGTTTAAATGAAAACACCTATACTACCCACAAACGAACTCGAGAGGTTAAAGGCTCTCGATAAATTTGATATACTTGATACAATAGCAGAACAATCATTCGATGACCTTAGCTTCCTTGCTGCAAAAATTTGTGAAACGCCAATTGCTCTCATCAGTTTTATGGATGAAAAACGTCATTGGTTTAAATCTCATTATGGAATTGCTAAGAATGAAGTTCCACGTGATTATAGTTTTTTTCCACATTTAGAATATATAGATAATATTTTTGAAGTAACAGACACTAATACAGACGAAAAATTTGCATCAAATATAATTGATACCAATTTCCCTAAGATACGCTTCATAGCTGCTACACCTCTACAAAACTCCGATGGGTATATTCTTGGCACTTTGTGTGTCATAGATAAAGTTCCCAATAAATTAAATACAGAACAGCACTCAGCTCTAAAATCGATTGCTCGGCAAATCGTTGCTCAGTTGGAACTTAGAATAAAACAAAAAGAAATCCAAAATACTCAAAATGATATGCATGCAATGAGAAAGTCTTTTTCCATAATAGAGTTTGATCCAAACGGAGTTATTTTAAATGCTAATGATAACTCCTTAAAACTTTATGGTTATAAAATTGATGAAATAATTGGCAAACACCATGGTATTTTTATTCCCTATGCAGAAAGAATTTCTGAAAACTATAAAAAATTTTGGCTCGATTTAAAAAATGGAATATTTCAAAGCAACGAATTTAAACGTATAACAAACAATGATACTGAAATTTGGATAAAAGGAATATACAACCCAATTTTTAGTCACGACAATAAAGTTTTAAAAATAATAAAAATTTTTCTAGACATCACTGAAGAAAAAAATAAATCCAATGATGCATTACAAAAATTACAATCGCTCTCCAAATCCAATTCAATTATAGAATTTGATTTGGAGGGAAATATCATAAGTGTAAATGAAAACTATATGCAACTTATGGAATATTCAGGTGAAGAACTCATAGGAAAACATCATTCTATTTTTGTCCCCGAAAAAATTAAAAATACTCCAGCATACCGTGATTTTTGGTTAAAACTAAGAGATGGCCATCATCAAATAGGAGAGTTTGAAAGAGTATCAAAAACAGGTAAAATTATTTATATACGCGGAACCTATAACCCCATTTTTGACATAAATGGTACACTTATTAAAATTGTAAAACATGCACTTGATGTAACAAATGAAAAGATAATAAATACAAACAATTACGAAATACTTAAAGCCATTGATCGCTTTTCTTCATTTATTGAATTTAATTTAGACGGAACTATTCTTTCTGCTAATGAAAATTTTTTAAAGATGATGAAATATTATCGTTCTGAAATTATAGGAAAGCATCATTCAATTTTTTTAAAAGAAGAAGAAATACATTCGACATTTTATGTAGAATTCTGGGAAAATATAAGAAAAGGAAAAATTCAAACAGGAGAATTCTTACGCATAAATAAATATGGAAAAGAAATATGGATTCGAGGAGTTTATAATCCAATTTTTAATCTAAATGGTGAGCCTTATAAAGTAATTAAATATTTGAGTGATATTACCTCAGAGAAAATTGCAAAAGATTTAGATAAACAGAGAAGAGATGAATTGATTGAAAAGGAAAAAAATTTAAGTAATGCTAATGAACAGTTATTGAAAGCAAAAGAAAAAGCTATTCGTGCAGATCAAATTAAAACAAATTTTTTGTATACAATGAGTCATGAAATTCGTACACCGCTCAATGGAATTATCGGTATGTCATCTTTACTGCAAGAAACACAACTGACACCAGAGCAAAAAGAATTTAGTGAAACCATATCTCAATCAAGTAAAACATTATGTGCATTGATAAATGACATTCTCGATCTCTCAAAAATTGAATCTGGAAAGATGGAAATTGAAGAAATTGAATTTAACTTTTGCTCTTTTTTTAAGGATATTATAAAACCTTTTTATTTTTCTGCTCAAAAAAAGAATATTTTTTTCAAAACCGAATGCAATGATTATGGTTTCAAAGTTTATGGAGATTTCCCTAGATTAGGACAAATTATTTCCAATTTAATTTCAAATGCGATTAAATTTACTGCTGAAGGCGGAGTCGAAGTAACAGCTAATTTGTCTCCACAAAATGATATGACATTATTAAATATAACCATACACGACACTGGTATAGGAATACCTGAAGATGCAAAAAATAATTTATTCCAATCTTTTACACAAGCTGAAAAATCAACGAGTCGCAATTTTGGTGGAACCGGCTTAGGGCTTTCCATATCAAAACAACTTATTGAACTTATGAAAGGCAGTATTAGTTTTGAAAGCACATATGCGGAAGGAACTACATTTAAAATTGAGTTATTACTTAAAACAGGAAGTCAAATTCAACCAAATCTTACTTTAAATCAAACTCTATCGGAAAAAGATCAGTTTGCATTTGAAGGAAGAGTTTTGATTGCTGAAGATAATGAAACGAATCAACTTGTTCTTGCGCGAATGTTAGAGAAATGGGGATGCAAATATCAAATTGTTGACAATGGTACTAAAGTTTTAGTTGCTATGAAAGAAAATCAATTTGATCTGATACTTATGGATTGCCAAATGCCTGAAACAGATGGATATACAGCTAGTAAATTGATTAGAAAGAGTAATATCCTAAACAATCAAATCCCCATAATTGCTTTTACAGCTAATATTGTTCAAGGTGAAGCAGAAAAATGTTTGAGTGCAGGAATGAATGAATACCTAACGAAACCTGTCGATAAAAAATCGTTAGAACTCATACTTAAAAAATATTTAATCTGTAAAAATGGATAGGAATTTATGCATGATCGATAGAGAAAAACTAAAAAAATATGAAGAACTGCAAATAAATGGAAAACCTGATGTTGTAATCGAAATAATCGAATCCTTTTTACAAACTTCTAAAAAAATAATTAAATCGCTGTTTTTTTGCTTGCAAAACTCAGACTATAAAGGGGCTAGTGATAACTCTCACAAATTAAAATCAAGCGCACATGCAATAGGCGCAACAGTTTTAGGTGATCTTTGTGCAAAAATTGAATCATTAAATGAAGAAAATAAAATCGATGATATAAAAATATTTTCAGAATTACTAAAGAACGAGTATAAAAATGCTTGCAATGAATTAAATGATATAAAAAAAAGTAGAGGTGTCAAAAATATTTAACTTATTTATTATATAAATCAAGAAAACTTTTACCGATTAACTTTCGATAACTTGGAATATTCATAAAATCGATAAATTCTGAAACCTCTAAAATCCGTTCATACATTCTTGCTCCAACCCGTTCAAGCATCGTTTGTGTCCAAAAAGACTCATTTACAGGGATATTTCCGGTTAAATTATCAGGTTTGCTGCTTGGGCTCCAATAATTACTTTTTGGCTTATGAGTTGTATGAGGAATTTCTTTTTCATCATATTTAAAATTTTGTGGTAAATAATTTGTTGTTATTATCGTGATTTTTTTTGCGTTGTATCGCGAATTAATAAGATCGTCGAGTTTTTCTAATTGCCACTCATTTTCATTGCGACCTTTACCAAACTCATCAATTATTAATATGTCAACTTCAATCAAATGCTTCAGAATGGAAAATCCCGATCTTTTTTGCTCATATTCAGCCTTTAATTGATTTAATAAAAATTGAAATTCTACAAAACGCCCCGTCAGATTGTAATTCATGATAAGATATTTGAGCGAAGCTGTTGCAAGCAGTGTTTTTCCAGAGCCAACGGGTCCAGTTAATGTCATAAAATATTTATGATTACCTGCATTTCCACCTTTAATAATAGCTACAGAATTGTTACAAAAATTTTCCATTCTATGAATATTTTCGTTCATTTTTTTACGTTGCAAGTCATTTAAATGATCGAAACTAAAAGATTGAAAATCTGCTTCCATATATTTACAAGGAATTTCTGCTTGATTTAATAATTCGACTATTCTTTCTGTATGAGTGCAAGCACATGTGTTTGGACTGATATTTTCAATAGAATGTTCAAATTCACCTTCGTCTGTTTCAAAGACATGCACTTCTTTTAGCACCCTGTGCCCAGTTCCTTCGCAAAGACGGCATTGCAAACGTGGGTTGCAGGCAGGACATACAGCAAAACGAAACTTGTTCGCAGACCGTTCAATATATATAGGTTCGCTGTCATCTTGCTCTTCAGTGCCCTCGTCTATTTCATCCTCAAGGTCTTTCGACTGTGGCATAAAATAATCGCTCTTACCGCAAAGACATTTTGGCATAAGAGTGACAGAAGCCCCCTCTTCGCTTTCTCTCAACTCAATTAAATTTTGTAAGGAAGAAAAAATTTCTTCAAACGATCTGCTCGAACTCATTTTTTACTCTCTAAAATTCTGTTGATTTGATTAAAACTGCGTGCACCCGACGGGACAAAGGAACTAAAGTCGAGGGAAATGGTCTTGCTTTGTGCTTACATTCTTCTGCATATTCAAACATAACCTGTGCTATAAAATCTGGTTTTAAACCAGAATCCTCCCACGACTTCAAAATATCGAGATCCGCAGAAGACATAGACATTCCTTTTCCTCTTAAATCGAGGAATAAATGCACCAACATGGAATACTCTGTTGGAAAAATTTCTGAAGACGATGTCATATTTTTGATATCCGATGCCCACCTATAAGCAATGAGCATCAGACTTCCTTATTGATTAGAGACAACGACCCATTTTCCAAGAAAAACCAGCCGTAGTTCCCAATTCTTCTTCAATACGAATGAGTTGATTGTATTTTGCAATACGATCTGTTCTCGATGCACTTCCAGTTTTAATTTGTCCGGAATTTGTTGCAACAGCTAAATCAGCAATAAATGTATCTTCTGTTTCACCACTGCGATGTGAGATAATTGTTGTGTATCCATTAGTTTTAGCAAGTTCAATCGTTTTTAGAGTTTCAGTCACTGTTCCGATTTGATTTAATTTAATCAAAATGGAGTTCGCAGTTCCTCTTTCAATTCCCTTTTGCAAAAGTTTGTGATTTGTAACAAATAAATCATCTCCAACCAACTGAACTTTATTACCAATACGTTCGGTTAATAATTTCCAGCCTTCCCAATCATTTTCATCGAGACCATCTTCGATACTAACGATAGGATATTTATTACAAAGTTTTTCATAAATATCAACCATTTCTACTGAAGTTTTTTTAGTTCCTTCACCATCTAAATGGTATTTCCCATCTTTGAAAAAAGAACTTGCGGCAACGTCGAGAGCAAAACTGATTTGACTCCCAATTTTATAACCTGATTTTTCAATTGCAGAGACAAGTAATTGAAGAGCTTCTTCATTGCTACCTAAGTTCGGTGCAAAACCACCTTCGTCACCCACAGTTGTTGCAAGTTTCTTTTCAGTTAATACTTTTTTGAGTGTATGAAAAACTTCAACACCTGCACGTAGAGCATCTGAAAAGTTTGAAAAACCGTGTGGTACAAGCATAAATTCTTGGAAATCAAGATTATTATCTGCATGTGCTCCACCATTAATAACATTCATAAGCGGAACTGGAATTGTTTTTGCAAATGTGCCGCCAAGATAACGATACAGAGGCAAACCAACTTCTTCTGCTGCTGCACGTGCACATGCCATTGATACAGCTAAAATTGCATTTGCACCTAATTTTGATTTATTTTCAGTACCATCAATTTCAATTAAAAGATCGTCAATTGCAACTTGATCGGAAACTTCAACCACACCTTCTAATCGAGGAGCAATGTGTTGTTCAACATTATCAACTGCTTTTAATACGCTTTTTCCTAAATAAATTGCTTTGTCTCCATCACGTAATTCACAAGCTTCATGCTCACCAGTGCTTGCACCTGATGGAACAGATGCACGTCCGACATAGCCTTCTGCAGTTAAAACTTCGACTTCAACTGTTGGATTTCCTCTAGAATCAAGCACTTGACGTGCACGAATGGAATCGATAAGTGACATAGTTTCTCCCTTTTTTGATAAAAAAACAGGCAAACTGTTCTGCCCATTCTTCCCTCTGTTATGCTACAAATTTATTGACTCATCAATAGTTCCACAAATTGAGATTGGGTTGTGCCGATTATACGCTAGCTTTATTACAATTTTTCTATTTGGCTATTGACTTGAGCAGTCAATTACCTGTATTTAAGTAACAGGAGCATGCAGATCTACCATTTTGAAATAACTATCCGTCAAGTTTGACGCAAAAAAATGGGTTAGGCATTTTTGCTTCTGATATTTCTCACAAAGGAGGCGTTCCCTATGGCTAAGCCAGAGACTGTTTCAACGAGTCAAATGATTGCAAATGTTGCTGCTAAATTTGATCAACTTCCAAAGAAAATAACTAAGGAAGTGATTGCAGATTTTCTCAACACAGTAGAAAGTGAAGTTGCTTCTGGTAAGAAACTTCGTATAGACAAAATTGGTATTCTTCAAGTTAAGGAGCGCGCACCACGCATGGGACGCAATCCACAAACGGGTGAAGAAATCAAAATTCCTGCTTCTAAGAAAATCGCTTTCCGCGCTGCAAAATCATTGAAAGAACAAGTTACTGGTTCTCGTGCGTCTGCTAAAGCTAAAAAACCTGCTGCTGCTGCGGTTAAAAAGAAAAAATAACCACGCAAAAGCAATTTTTTATAAAAACTAAAAGCCAGTCGTTTTTTTCTGGCTTTTAGTTTTTTTTGTTTATCCAAAATGTATAAAGACGTGCTCCATTTCTTTTGGAATATTGCTTTCTTCATTTATATCTTTATTAAGTTTTATCAATAATTTTCCATTTTCTATTTTTGCAAAATTTAATTTATGATCATAAGATTCCATAATTGGTTTAATTTTATAATTTTTATCACAAACTTTATCAATTTTATTATAAACTTCTCTCTTTACTATCACTATATGTTTTATATCAACAGTATTTTTTAGTTTAACCATCATCTGTATGCCATCAACATAAATAAATTTGTCATTGTCATCATATGGAAAGTAGAAATCATTTGTTTGATCTTCATTTATACAAAAAAGTCTAAACTTTTTTACATCACCTGCATAGCTTTCTTTAACTATTAAAAGAAAAAATAAAGAAACTAAAGCTTTCATTAAGTTCTCAATCCCTATATATTTTAAAAAAAATTTTAAGTTCTATTAACCCTATTTATTTCTATGCTTGCTTTTAGAATTTTAATGATTATGCCTTTCTCCATATCATGTAACTTTCACCGTATCTGTTAAATTCTAGATGCGTCATTTCTTCTATATTTTTATACTCAATTTCTTTACTTCCATCTATAAGAATAAAGCTGTTTTGTTTCTCAACAGCAAAATAAAAATCACTACCTATATTCGGTTTAACTGGCTGCATAAAGTAATCTTTCATACAAATTTTACTTAATTTTTTGTAATCTTTATTTTTTATGATTATTATATATTTTTCATTATTATCATTAAATTTAATACTTTCATATCTTAGAACACCTTTTACTAAAAAATATTTATTGCTACCATATTTAGGGTAATAAAAATTGTTTATATTATTTTTATTCGCACAGGTAATATAGAAATTTCTTTCTTCGCCATACATATTTTCGTCATTATTGGCAGAGTATACTTGAGAAATCATACCTAATCCAAGCACAACAGAAAGAATATTTACAATTCTCATTAATTCACCTTTATAACAAAGTTATTACAAATAAATAAAAAAAAGAAAAAAATTCATTTCAAAAAATCCTTTTAGAAATTTTGAGATTGAAAAAAAATCCACTCATTTTTGTGTGGCAAATTTAAGAGTGAAATATCAGAAGTTAATTAGCTTAAGATTGCAAATTCTCTTGACTGATTTTAAAATTTTCTCTGTTAAAATATGAAAAAATAAAAGTGCCGATATATATTAAAATTATAACATATAAAATAAATTGCCAATTAGAATAATCCATCGATCCATCTCTATGACTCATAAGTGAAATAAAACTTGCGGCAACCGCTCCCGATGAAAACTGTAAAAACTGAAAAAAGCCCATGCACTGACCCGTATTCTCTTTTTTCACACTGAGCATAGCAACTTTGTTAGAAGCAGACATTGATATTGCTCCAGAAATGCCAAGAACAATGTAAGCAAGTATAATTAAAAATACTGAGTTTGGCTTTGCCAGCAACATAAACAGTATTCCTAAGATAGGAGATATACTGCCAATGAGAATACATTTTACGGGGTCTTTATCTGAAAGAACTCCAAATTTTTTTGCTAACAAAATGACTGATAAAGAATTTGCAGAAATAATTATTGCTGAAGTCATTAAGTCCAATTTATAAATCACTTGGAGCATGGAAGGTGCGAGCATCCAAAATATATTTGACGCGAAAAACAAACAGAAGATCCTTAGACACGAAAATATATACTTCTTGTTTGTAAATATTTCCTCTGGGAAAAATTGGAATAAGGAGAAAAATCTTCTTTCTTTTTTTAAATAATTTATTTCTTTAACTTCATCGATATATTTAAGACCTAAGATAAATGAAAAAAGTGCAAGGACGAGTTGAAAGACAAATATAAAAGACCAGTGTGCATATCTTGTTATAAAAGCACCCACAACCGGGGAAATAAGGGTCGATGACGAAAGGGTTGCTGCAAAAATACCAAACGTCCAACCTATTTTATTTTCGGGAAAAATATTTCTAATTAGCTTCATTTGAGCAGAAACAATGATAGCATCTGCAATTCCTTGCAATGCTTGCGTAACAAGAAAAAAATAAAAAGATTTTAATAGAATTGATATTAAGCTAAAAACACACGATAAAATAAAAATGCCTATGCCAATTAAATACATTTTTTTAGCTGGATTTCGGTCAACAACTTTCCCGAAAAACAAAAGTGAAACGCTAAAGAATGTAAAAAATATTGTATTTCGCCAAAATGAGGTTGAAAGACTGGTTAGAAAAGTGACTGATATTTTATCCATGACTAAGTTGATCATGGATGAACTCATGACCCCCGCAATGACTCCAACGGATATAATAATAATTAATAATAAATCTTTGTTATCCTCTGTGATTTTATGCTTCATACTTACCTAATATATCTGGAATTATAGAATATTAATGTTCATCCCAATTCCTTATCACACTCATTTTAAAATACATAATTTATCAATAATTTCACCCATAGATTGTTTGTTGTGCCTGAGAAATTTAAATGATAGAAAAAGCAGGTGTTTTTGAGCAAAAGGAGTGCCTCGTGACAAAATTTGAAGCTTTTGGAAAAGCCTTTGACCCCGCGCAAACCGAGTCAAAGCTTCGTGATTATTGGAAAAAAAATAATTTTTACAAATCTGTAAGAAACCCTAATAAAAAACCTTACACGATCACTATGCCCCCACCAAACGTCACGGGCGACCTCACCATGGGGCATATGATGTTCACCTTGCAGGACATTCTTATCCGTTGGCACAGAGCCAAAGGTCTTGAAGCCTGCTGGATTCCGGGCACAGATCACGCAAGTATTGCAACCGAAGCAAAAGTCACGAAATTACTCGCCGATCAAGGAATTTCTAAACGAGAAATTGGCCGCGAAGCATTTTTAAAACATGCTTTTGAGTGGAAAGAAAAATACGGGGGACGGATAATCGAAAGTTTAAACACCCTTGGCATAAGCTGCGATTGGTCACGCAATACCTTTACAATGGATGAAAAATATTCATCTGGCGTTATTAAAGCCATAGTTAAACTTTATAAAGACGGGCTTATTTACAAAAGTCACCGTTTAGTGAACTGGTGCCCCGTTAGCCAATCGGTTATTTCCGATGAAGAAGTTTTTCCAGAAGAACGCAGTGGTTCACTTTGGCACATTCGTTACGTTGTAGAAGACAATCCGAAACAAAGCATTGTGGTTGCCACCACCCGTCCAGAGACATTGTTTGGCGATTTAGCCGTTGCTGTCCATCCAAGCGATGAACGTTATGCGCATTTAATCGGTAAAAATGTCATCGTTCCTGTGTGCAACCGTTCTATACCAGTTATTGCAGACCATTATGTTGAAAAAGAATTCGGCACGGGGATCGTAAAAATCACGCCTGCGCACGACATGAATGACTTTGAAGTGGGCAAACGCCATAAACTCGGTCTACTCAATATTATGCATCCAAACGCAACTTTAAATGACAACGTTCCTACTGAATATCGTGGACTCGATCGCTATGTGGCACGTAAAAAACTCGTTGCCGAACTCGACTCCATCGGTTTACTCGACAAAATCACTCCGCATAAACTTGTCGTAGGCATTTCGGAACGGGGAAATGTGCCCATTGAGTACTACCTCAGTGAACAATGGTACATAAAAATGGACAAACTTGCAGAAATGACCTTGAATGCAACCCGTTCTGGCAAGCTCAAACTCATTCCTGCCCACCAAGAAAAAACTTGGGAACATTGGCTCACAAATATTCAAGACTGGTGTATCTCTCGCCAACTTTGGTGGGGACATCGCCTCCCTATTTACACTTGTCAAAGCTGTCAACATGTTCACTGCGAAGAGCAAGCTCCGATTCATTGCGAAAAATGTGGGCACAAAGTCTTGCAGCAAGAAGACGATGTCCTTGACACTTGGGCGAGTTCGTGGCTTTGGACATTTGCAGTGCACAACTGGGCGCATCCAAATTCCGAAGAAAAGAAAGACCTTGCCTACTATTACCCTACAGAAGTTATAGTCACAGGTGCTGATATTATCTTCTTTTGGATTGCCAGAATGGTAATGGCTGGTGAATATTTTATGGGTGAAACGCCCTTTAAGCACTGTTACTTTACTCCAATTGTCCGCGACTCTGTTGGTCGAAAAATGAGTAAATCGCTCGGAAACTCACCCGATGTTTCTGGCGTTATGCAAAAGTATGGGACCGACGCCATGCGTTTCTCACTCGTAAACCAGATCGTCACAGGCCAAGATATTTTTTGGAGCGATGAATGCTGTGATTTAGGCAAAACATTTGCAAACAAAATTTGGAATGCAACCCGTTTCCTTACGATGAATGCAGTGAAGCTCGATATCGATCCCGCACAAATCTCATTTGATGATTTAAAGCTTCGCTCAAATGACACAATTATGGGCTGGATAACAAGCGAGTTCTTCCATGTTGTCAGCAAAACCCATGAGAATATTGCGCGCTATGAATTCTCCCAATACACAAGTTCTATGTATGAATTTGTTTGGATGATTTATTGTGACTGGTTTGTTGAACTGATGAAACCACGCATAAGCGACGAAGCAAACAAAGAACTTGCACGGGAGACCATCACCCTTGCTTTCCAAATTTTTGATGGTGTTTTAAGATTATTACACCCAATTATGCCTTTTGTAACTGAAGAAATTTGGCAACAATTAAACCCAAGTCGCCAAGGAAAAACCATTGGCTTCGAAAAACTGCCTGAACCAAACACAGACATGATCGATACAAATTCCATCAAATATATGCGAGAAGTGCAAGGGGTTGTTGGCGCTGTCAGGACAATTCGCGGTAAATTCAACATACACCCTGGAACTGATTTATCAGTTTATATGCGTGATTCACACACTCGCTTTGGCAACCTGATCCCACAGATGGAAGCTCTGGCAAAAGCTAAGTTTTATTTTGAAAGTGAGCAAAAAGGTTTCTGCGCTCCAGCACTCATCAATGGCTCTGAAATCTTTGTCAGCCTTGAAGGTCTTGTCGATAAATCAGCAGAGCGTGACAGGCTTATGAAAAAAATTGAAAAAGTTTCCGCTACTATAAATGGAATTGAGCGTAGACTGAGCAATCAAGAATTTGTGAAGGGTGCTCCTGCTCATATTCTTGACGGGGCTAAAAAACAACTTGAATCCAATCAAAAAGAGCTTGAGATGTTGCAAGACTCATTGAAAGAGCTTTAAAATAAAGAGAGCATTTAGCTCTCTTTTTTCTTTTTTCTTGGATGAATTTAACAGATGAAATATTTATATTGGCTTGATATGGAAATGTCAGGACTCGATCACACAAAAGAACGCATATTAGAAGTCGCATTAGTTATTACGGATTTATCTTTTCATGTTGTAAAAGAATATATCAGCGTCGTTTATCAACATGACGACGTGCTCAAGGGAATGGATACGTGGTGCACTGAGCATCATGGAAAAAGCGGTCTCACAGCAAAAGTAGCAAATGGTAAGCCTGAAAAAGAGGTTGAACAAGAAATCATTGCTCTGATAAAAGAATTTTCTCCACAAGAAAAAGTAATTCTTGCTGGCAATACAATTGGTCAAGATCGGAAATTTATTGATCAATGGATGCCTGAACTTGCAAAAAATCTTCATTATAGAATGCTTGATGTTTCAAGTTTTAAAATTGTTTATGAAAATATTTTTAATAAAAAATATGATAAAAAACATAAACATAGAGCTCTAGAGGATATCATTGAATCCATTGAAGAACTCAAGTTCTATTTACAATATGTGAATGTTTAATTACAGTCTCCTCTTGCAAAAGAGGAGATTTTTTTTGCAATCTTTTTTTATTTTTTTTTAACTGGTGTTCCCTGAAAAAAACTGAATATTTTTAATAAATTAATAATGTAATATTTTTGGTATAAAAATTGCATGCATGATTTTTGATTTGAATTATTTTTAATATTCATTTCATTATATATTGGAGATTTGTTATGCTAATACCTTCATATAAGATTCAAAAAGAATGTGAAAAATATGAACTATTGGCTAATGATAAAATTTATACAAAAGAATCAGAGGAGTTTTTTACAGAAAATATTTCTTTAACACTTGAGAAATTTAATAGCTATTATAGACCGTTGGTCAATTCTACCTCCGCTTTCTTAACTTGTTTATCTTATTTTAGCATGATCAAAACACCACAAAAGTATAACAACAAGAAAGTATTTAAGCATCTTCTAGACATTTTCCATAATTATAATAACAAAGCCTATCTTGCGCAAAAAATTGACCCTGCCCGCACTTATGATCCAAAGAAAAATTGGCAAGAATTTATAGGCAAAGAAAAACTATCGACTCTCAAACTTTACCCAGAATATGACTCTTTAAAACAAAGCATAGAAGGCCATTTCAAAGCCATTGATGTAAAAGCTAAACCATCAGGGAATGAACATTATTTTAAAAAGGAACAATCCTCCAAAGGTGAACATTTTGTAAGAATTTATCGAAATGAATTTAATTTACATAAGAAAAAATACAAACTTATACCTGGGTTGTATGATAAAGAGAAAATTTTTCGCACTTTAAAAGACCTCAATACTGAATTAACACGTGAAAGCAATAAAAAAAATGTTACAGACAGATTAGATTATTATTGTACATTGAATGATATGCAAATTTATAAATTATTTGTCTCACCCATTGTCGGCTTTCATGGAATATTATTTGGTATACTCATACCACCAATTACAGGAACAGCTATGGCTGCAACTGTTGTAGGAACTGGGATTGGCACTGGGATAGGAACCGCTAAAAATCATTTTTCTCATTTTGTGAAAAGAATTTACAATGTTGGAATTAGACAAAATTCTTTTAGAAGACTTGATAGAAATAAATTAGCAGATAGATTAAATGACTCAATCGAAAACAACGACATTAGAAAAATGGGTTCTATTATTGCTGAACTAAAGAAAGTGAATCTAAAAGTTGGAAATTTTAATTTCTTTTTTTCCAATGCTTTTAAATATTATTGTGAATTGAAAAAAGAAACAGATAAATATGCTAAAGATCTCTTTGTCGACGATAAACAATTTCAGATTATTTTACCAAGATTACAAAAATTATATTATAAAACTCTTTGTTATTTTAGAAAAAAAGAAGTACTCGAAGAGACACTTCGTCTACAAGTGAGTTCCTTAAAAGCAATTAATATCAATTCCGCTTTTCTTATTCGCAATAATGCAAAAGTCAAAAAATTTATTAAAAATCATCTTAACAAAGATGAAAAATCACAAAGAGAACTTATCCAAAAATCAATCACTAAAATTTGCGGTAAAAATGCAAAGAATTTAAGTTTAATCGAAGATGTCATTTTATTATCATTAAGAACAGAATCTATCGATGAAGAATTTATTAATAATAATTCCATCTGTGCAACTCTAAAAACAGGTTTAGCTGAACAAGTTGACGATGTTTTAGGAAACTTTGGGTCCTTGAATGAAGGAATAAAGTTTGGCGTGCGCACCACCGCAAAAATAACTCCTACCGATTCCTTATTTTCAAAACTTTCTAATGACTCGACTCACTTTGATTTAGGTCTGTGGCTCACAATGTCAGCTTTAGAAGGAATTCTTTATTTATCTGAATCAAATAAAGCTAGTCAAAAGTACCAAATGATCACAAAATGGGTCAGTAACTTAACAGGTGCAATGTATTTATCCCGTGTCGGGATGAGCTCTGCATATATAATTGTCAATAAATGGACAAATCTTTTTAGCAATTCTGTTATGGATTATTTATATTTAAATCCATTTGGCATCATCACTGATATTTTTAGTTTGAAAATTGGTGGAGCTGTTTCATCAAATCATGCCGCTATATGGAGGCAAATCATAATAGAGTTTGATGAATTTAAGAAAAAATATGCAAAAAATAAATGGACTCCAGCCTATGATTATTTTATAAAATCTAGGCCAAGTGATCCTTCTGAAGTTATTCATAATATATCTGATATGTATAAAAATAAACTTACAGGTATTATAAATATGATTGAGAATATTCATAACGATTCTTTAAATTTGATCGAATCGATCCAAAAATTTGAAGAGAAAAAATCTAAGACATTATTTAAGACGAGTATTGATGATGTCATTAATAATTATACAAAAGTTATTATAAAAACATTTTCTCTTGCTAAAGAACTTGAGACCTTTGATTTGTATTTGGAATTTCTTACAGAAATGAATGAAGAAATTGATATCACCCTTAAGATCAATTTTGCTTTGCTTGCAATTGAAAATAAGGGTGTTTTCTCAATTATCCAATTTTTATCAGACCCTTACGTAAAAAAACATATTTTAGATAAAGACTGATTGGCAGTTAAGTATTAGCGATTGACCTTTGTGCCTTCATTTATAGAACGTAAAATTTCATCACGCGGGATGAGATCCGTTGGCAAAGTCGCTCTTCTTACGTTTGCTCTGTAAAGAATTGCACCTCTTAATTTAGTATAATCAAGATCGGCATCCTCTAAATTCGCTCTTGTAAGATTTGCTCCTTCTAAATTCGCATTCCATAAGCTTGCATTTGCAAAATTACACCCTTCTAAATTCGAGTCTTTAAAATTCACATAAGAAAGATTTGAAGTTTCAAAATTGCAATTGGAAAAATCCAATTTTGCTAGATTCGCTTTACGAAAATCTAATTTAGAAAAATCACGGGTGGTTTGCAAAATATCAATTGCTTCTTTACGTGTGAGAGTTTTTGGTTTTGTTTCGTCAGAATCTATATCACCACGGATTTCAGAATGTATTTCATCCTCTTCTTCTGCGTCATCATCAAAATCATCATCATCTTCTTCGATCACACGTCGAGCCATTAAACTCATTTTTATAGGTTTATCATTACGATTGAGAACAACTACCATTTTCAGAAAACCTCCTTAATTGGGTTCGCTTGCCGCTCTACATTGCCCCAAAATTAAAAAAAATCAAGAATAAAAAAAGAGAGCAGTCAAAAAGAACCGCTCTCTTTTAAGAGTATAGAATTTTCTTAGAAAATGGAAAACAAATTCACTCATTCCTTTAAGAAATTCATGCAAAACTTTTAGTGGACAGAGTTTGGTACAGGAGTCTGTGCAGGACGCGCTGATTTCTTTGAGAAAGAAAGTGAATTTGCGTCATCGCCAAACTCTTCGTCGAGGTATTCTTCTTCAACCATATCAGTTTTGTCTTGAACAGAAATTCTAGCTTCAAGCGCTGCAGCTTCGAATACGTTATTTGAAGCTGTTTCAAATAGAATTGAAGACAATCTTGAGCGAATAACAGATTTTGGAGCCCAGAAGAGATCCGCTAAAGCTTTGATCATATTTACACGTGTGGAAATTTTTTGGATTTCTACAGCGAGAGCTTCTCTTGGCACTAAAAGTGCATTGGCAAAATCGACGATCTCAGCTTGTGAAAGAGTTTCGCAGCGACTTGTAAATTTGAATTTTTCTCTTTCAGAAAGAAGAACAATTCTTGCAATTTCACGTGCAATTGCAGTGCGTGTGTGCGCTCTGATATCGCCCTTACGGAAACGAATTGCGTAATGTCCTGGTTTTACACGGGAACTACGAGCAAGTTTGTCAGATACGTCACCTGGCATAAGTTGGATAAATGGAAATGCAGAAATCAATTCTGGAATATGAACTGGAATTGCATTGATATTTGCTTTTGAAAGAATTTCTTGTGCAACTTTTTCGATTTCAAGACTTCTATCACGACGTTCAATACGAACACCTGGCTCTTCTAAAGAAAGTCTTCTTTCTTCTTCAGCATCACAGAAATCGCACCAAGCTTCATCGAGATCAACGAGGCCATCAGCAAGATCCTGAATGATTTCAAGATCAACATCGAGTGCTTTAGCTAAATTTTCAAGCGCTTGCACATTACGTATTGCTTTTTTACCACGCTTCCAATGACTTGTATCACTTGGATTGTAATTCAAAATGGAACCAAGATCTTGGTCATGAACCTTTTCATTTGGCTGACGAAGTTCTAAAACGCGAAAGCAAAAACGGAAAAGTTGGACAGATTGTGGAAATCTAACTGCTTCTTGTAACTTACGCATAATAATTCCCTTTCTAGCAATAATTAAAAAAAACATTAAAAATTAAAAAAATCACAAAATTAAAACAGTTGTGCAAAAAAATCGTATATGTAGTAAATTCAATTAACGATTCTTCCATGTAAGTTGATTACTCTTCAATTGAAGAAAGTACCAGAGTCTTTTCAATCCGTCAAAATTTAAGACATTTTTACAAGAGATATAAAGGTTTAATTTCTTAGAGAAAAATCCTCAATATATGAATTTATGTTATATTTATAAGGAATTAAAAATATTAAAAGCATTCTCATAGAATCAAGTGTCTTCTTAAAAGACACTTAAGAGAAGAGATGGATAAAAGAAAAGAGAGATTTTTAGCAGGGTAAGACTTTCGCAGATAGCTCACCAAAACCTATTCGAACATCTCCTTTTATTGCAAAACCTTTGAATAGAATTGTATCCCCATCTTCAATAAAAGATCTTGTTGAGCCATCAGGGAGAGTTATAGGTTTTGTTCCTTTCCAAGCAAGCTCAAGCATGGATCCAAATGAATTTGGTAACGGGCCGCTAATTGTACCACTGGCATAAACATCACCAACGCTGACAGGAGAGCCATTTGAAGTCATATGAGCCAATTGTTGGAATAAATTCCAATACATATATTTGTAATTTGTACTTGAAATTAAAAAAGGCTCACTCATCTTGTCCGACTGTAGGTAAATTTCGAGCTGAATATCAAAGAGTCCATTCTTTTTACACTGTAAATATTCGAGCTCGGTGACATCTTTGTCTTGACTAGGAAGAGCGAAGGGTGCAAGCGCTTCGAGCGAAACTATCCATGGAGAAAGTGAACTTGCAAAGCTTTTGCCTAAAAATGGGCCAAGTGGTACATATTCCCAACGCTGTATATCACGCGCAGACCAATCATTAAAAAGTGCAAGACCAAAAATATAATCAGATGTTTGATCCGGAGAAATCATCTCACCCATTTCGCTTTTTTTATTTGTAATAAAAGCCATTTCTAGCTCAAAATCCAATTGCTTTGTCGAGCCAAAAACAGGGGAATTGGAGTCCGCAAGACACATTTGGCCTTTTGGTCTTTTAAAATTTGTTCCACTTACAATAATAGAACTCGAGCGTCCATGATAGCCAATGGGAATGTGTTTCCAGTTTGGTAACAGTGGATTTTTCTCGTCTCTAAACATTTTTCCTACATTAGTTGCATGATCGAGACTTGAATAAAAGTCGACATAGTCATTTACTTGAATAGGTAAGAGCATTTTTACAGAATGTGTCGGGATAAGAATTGTTTCTAAATGTTCTGGATGTTTCTTCAATTTCGAATTTAAATCAGAAAAAAGTTCTTGAATTGCATAGCGAACATTATTACAAATTTTATTACCTAAAGATAAAAATTCATTCAATTTGTTATTGTCAAAATGTTCTGCTTTTAAACCAGCAATATGAGTCAAATATCCAAGCTTAAATAAACTACTAAGATCAATTACATTGTCCCCGAGTGCAGCACCCACACGGGCAGTAGATTTTAGATTATTTGTATAAAAGACGCCAAAAGGGATATTATAAATCGAAAAATCATGATTTTTAGGAATATCGATCCAACTTTTTATTTCCTTCATAAGACTACCTTTACTAAGTAAGAATTTTATGCTCAATAAGATGCTCTATGGGTTCTAAAAAACTACATGTTCCAAAACTTTTTATATATTTTTTTCTAAGATTTTCAATCTCTTTATTTGTTAATAAAAAGTTTCGAATTTTTAATCCATCGTGAGAAAATTTAAAATCTTCATATGTATAATCAGAGATTATTTCTTCTATTTCTTCTTCAGTGATTCCACCTTTATATAAAAGCATCATAGAAGAAAAAACATTTAAAAATCCATGCAACACAGTTCCAACTTCTTGATTAAAGTTTGGTATTGGCACATGCAACCCAGCAGTTGCTTTTATTCCTAATTTATTTTGGGCACATAAGCTAATAAATTGCGCAATTTTTTTTGCTGAGGGTATTTGATCTTTTTTAACCCCTCCCGTCCTGAGTTTTATTTGCACTTGATTATCAGAATTACTTCTGTTATATTCGAATATTTCATTTATTTTTTTGTTAAAATTATCATTTAATGGGATTTCACAAAAATATTCTATTTTTTTATTTAACGTAGAAAACTGCTTGAATAAAATTGACAAATACTCTTCTATCCTTTTATTTGAATTTGCAATGAGAATATCTTCTGCTGGCAAAAATTCTATGGAGAGAATATCAAGCGAAGTCTCAAAGTTTTTTGAAAGTAATTTAATGTTTTGAAAATCCTTTTGCAGTATACTTGGAAAATCACTAAAATTCTTACATGTTGAAAGAATTATTGAAAAGTTTGCTTTTCTTTTTCCAACTTGTGAAAAAGAATTATGTGTATTAAGAAAAGAAATAGTTTCAACTATTTTATTTGCTGGAAGTACAAATTTTCCTAGCATATCTTCATATTCATGTGATAAATATTCTGCATAGTTCTTAAGTGATTCTTCTAACGAAAGCTGCGCTGGTGGGAACATTCCAGCGTAATCTAAAAGCTCATTCATAAAAACTTTTAAACTTTGCATAATTTCTCCTAGTGTTAAAAATGAATGAATTGATTTCTTGTTTCAAACAAAGAAATTGCGCTATCTTTAAAGAGACGATAATTTTGAATGGAGAGTAAGCTGAATGCATAATGTTTTTATCCAAGATCTCGCAGCCATCCTTCTCACAGGAGGAGCGTTCGGTTGGATGTTTAAAAAATTTTTCAAGTTGCCTTTAATCTTAGGCTATATATTTGGGGGTGTCCTCCTTTCTTTACCGATATCCTACACTCCTTATGTTGTTAGTAAAGAATCAGCCAATACCCTAGCAGAGATAGGGGTTTTATTATTAATGTTTTCTATGGGACTGCATTTTGGCTTGCGCAAAATTCAATCTCTTGGGGTCTCTCCTGCTATTGTAGGGGCGTCTCAAGCTCTTTTAATGTGGTTAATAGGCACCAATGTCGCTCCCTTTTTTAATATTACAGGCTTTGAAGCTCTCTTTTTAGGTGCCGTCATAGCAACTGCATCGACAGCGGTCATAGTTAAAATCCTTGAAGATCATCAACTGAAAAGCGCCCGTTTCGCAGAAAAACTTATGGCAGTTTTGTTGATAGAGGATTCGATAGCAATTTTTATGATCATTTGGCTTTCCACCTCTTCGAGTGGAGAAAGCATTCAATTGATGGAAATTATCCCAATTTTTATCTTTAGTATTTTACTCTGGTGGTTTTTAGGTACTTTATTGTTACCACGTATTATTCATTCAGCATTTAAAACTGGAAAAGAAGAACTTCTAGTTATTTTAAGCATTGGCCTTGCACTTGGTCTTGCCTATTTATCAGCTTCTTGGAATTTCTCAGCTGCACTTGGTGCATTTATAATGGGATCTATTCTTTCTGATTGTAGAGAATTGAAAAAAATAGAATTAGTCATTGAACCCGTTAAAAACTTATTTACTTTAGTTTTCTTTGTTTCTGTTGGATTCCTTTTTTCTCCAGAAATAATTCTCGAAAAGTGGAGTCTTATTTTAGCGCTCGTTGCCACAATCATAATTTGCAAAATTGGTCTTAATCTAATTTTTAATTTATTTGTTGGTCAAGGTATTAAAGACTCAATTCGAATAAGTGGGAGTATGGGACAAATTGGAGAACTTTCATTTGTTATAGCACAAGTTGGAGTGAGTCTTGGCGTTATAGAAAATAAAACTTTTTCTGCTATCGTAGCTACTGCTGTAATAACTATGTTATTAACTCCATTCATATTTAAGTTTTCTATTAAATTGGCAGAAAATCCAGAAACACTTATACCGAAACCAATTTATAAGTTTATTGAATCTTATTCACAAGCAGTTATTAATTTTTCACTCGAAAATAAAATGGCTCCCTTTTATAAAAGATTTTCAATTTTTAAATGGATTCGTTATTTAACAGAAAATACAAAAAGTCGATTGAAAAAAAACTTTATGTTGATGACTTCAAAAAACGTAACAGCTACACTTGACCGTCTTGCTCCTTGGGATGAATATTTAGTACATGTGCATGTTGGTGCAGATGCTGATATCACAGGTCGTAACTTAATTGATCTTAAACTTAGAGAGAAATTTTCTGTTAATATTGTAGCAATTGAACGCAATAATAGAACAATTATATCTCCAAAAGCAACTGAAGTTGTTATTCCTGGCGATACCTTATTAGTCTATGGTAATGAAGAATCAATTACAAAATTGGAAATATTTTGCTCAAAAGAAAAACAAGAAGAAGAAAATCCACTCACGATTGATCAATGTTTACTTGCTGGGGTAAATCTCCACGAAAAACATCCATTTATTGGTAAAAGCATTTTAGAACTTGGAATAAGAGTGAATTATAATTGTATTGTCCTAGCTGTTAATAGAAATAATGTAAGAATAAAGAACCCCGTTTCAAACTTTATTTTTGATCACAATGATGAGCTTTTTATATTTGGAACGAGAAATTCATTAGAAAAAATAAAAGAATTACATGCTAGCGTTTAGATCTGGTGTTCTTTTTTCGTTTTGGTCTTTTTTTTTAAATTTATAAATTAAATTTAATTTATAATCGTGTAATTTCTTTTCGAGACCTGCTGGATAATGATGCGGGTTCATTAATCTTCTTATACTTGCATGCAGTTTTCTTAATTGAGTAAAAGTCCTCTCTCTTATTTCAATAAGTGTAGGGGTCTTATATACAAGTTTACCATCTCGATAAATCGGTATTAATAGATCTTCTGATTCACAATTCTTAGGTATTTCACAGAAGCGCGTGAAATCTTCTGGATCAATTATTAGAGTTGACTTAATCTTATCTGAACTTAAAGTATCAAATATCATATCTGCTTCAAATAAGTTTTTATTGGAATACCTACGTACCTGCAGAATTCCTGGGGTAGAAATTTTCATAGACTGTTCAGATAATTTTATCCGATGTTCCCAATGCCCTGCTGAAGATTTAATAGCTGAAATTTTATAAACTGCTCCTAATGCGGGTTGATCAAAAGCAGTGACCAATTGAGTGCCAACTCCCCAAACAGCTATTTGAGCTCCTTGCTCTTTAAGGCTGGCAATGACATTTTCATCTAAATCATTGCTCGCAACAATAACTGCTTCATGAAAACCAGCTTTATCAAGCATTTTTCTTGCCTCAATACTTAAATATGCAAGATCCCCAGAATCGAGGCGAATACCACCCATTTTTTTACCTTGAGTCTTAAGCCAATTGCCAACTTCAATCGCTTTTTTAACACCTTCTAAACTGTTATAGGTGTCGACTAAAAAAATAACATTATTGGGCATTGCACGAGCAAAAGCATAAAAAGATTCCACTTCGTTATCAAAAGCCATCACCCAGCTGTGTGAGTGCGTTCCACGCACAGGAATATCAAAAATTTTCCCTGCTAAGGTGTTCGAAGTAGCAGAACAGCCCCCAATAAATGCAGCTCGACTGGCACTCAATCCACCATCAACACCCTGCGCTCTGCGCAAACCAAATTCAAGCACTTGGCTCGTACCCGCCACAGACACAACCCGTGCTGCCTTGGTGGAAATTAAAGAATGAAAATTAATAATATTGAGTAAAGGAGTTTCTAATAGCTGACATTGAATAAGTGGACCCGATATTCTTAATAAAGGTTCATAAGGAAAAACAATTGTTCCCTCCTGAATAGCATCAAGGTTACAAGTAAAAGACATATTTTTAAGATATACAATAAAGTCTTTTTCAAATAATTCATTTCCATCCGAATCTTTAATTGAACTCAAGTAACTCAGATCATCTTCAGAAAACTTAAATTGATTTAAATAGTCAATGACTAGCTCAAGTCCTGAATTTAATGTAAACCCTCCGTTAAAAGGGTTCTTACGAAAATAGAGGTGAAAAACACTTTCTCTTTCAGAAATACCGGATTTCCAATATCCATATGCCATGGTTAATTGATAAAAATCAGTTAATAATGTTAGAGAACCCTTGTAAACTGTTTCAAAAAATGAGCTCATGAATATTTACCTTAATTTTTTTTTCTTACCACTTGTTTTGTCGCTCACAGCCTTCAAAAAACTCAGCAAGCCTTCTTCTAGTAGCTCTTGTGATATCATAAGGCAAATCCTCAAGCGAAAACCACTTGGCTTCTTTTATCTCCGGACTTTCAAAGGGCTGAATGTCAAATTTTTTTATAACATAAAAACAAACAAAGTCATCAACACCAAGAATTTTATGATAATAGCAATCAATAATAACGGGAAATTCATTTACAATTATTCCTGCTTCTTCACGCACTTCACGGATAATTGCATCTCGAGGCGATTCACCTTTTTCCACTCCTCCACCAGGAAAATGCCAGCCATTTAAATAGGTATGTTTGACAAGTAATATTTTATTTTCTTTATTTATTACGAGCCCTCTCACACCACTCGTACGCACACCACAAATTCTTTGAATAATTTTCTTCAAAATATGATAAATGGTGTAAATTGATACTGAGATTTTCCGCATAGTTTTCCTATTTATTTTACTTTTTCCGCAAAAGTGGAATAAAATATACAAGAACAGGCAAGAGCATAGCAAGAACAAATCCATATTCTTCTGAAGAACTCATACCAAACCCTGCAACAGGAGGTCCTATCAAGGATCCCAAGCCAAACATAGCAACAACCGCCGTATTTGCTCCTGCTAAACTGCTTCCTTTGTATTTTTTACCAACAATAATAAGTGCCAGAGTATAAAAACCAGAAATACATGCACCCCAAAAGAAGAGGATTGGATATAAAACAAAAGGTGTGTTGATAAAAATTCCAATTCCAATTGCCCCTATTATTCCAATCAAAGTACATAAAATAAGCGCTTTTTTTTCACTATATTTATCTGCAATAGCTCCAACAAAAAATTGTAAACACGCTTGCCCTATCCCTACAGTCACAAGTAAAGAAACAGAAACTCTTTCAGTTAACCCACTGTAGACGCCATAAATGGGCAGTAAATTAAAAGCTGTTGTTTCCAAATATCCATAGACAAGAGCTGCGCCCATTGCGATGGGTGAAGACAAAATAATTGGTTTTAAAGCGGTTTTCTCTTCACTTTTAATATCAGGTATTTGTTTTCTAGCCATAATAATTGGCACAAAAACAAGTAAGAGAAAAAAGGAACCCACAGCGAATGGCAAAAATCCTTTACTTCCTGTTAATGCTAAAATCCCTGCCCCCAAAAAATAGCCAATACTAAGGCAAGAAGAAAAAATCCCCATAATGCGCCCACGCATAGAATCGGATGACAACTCTCCTATCCACGTTTCACTTGCCACAAAAATCCCGTCAAGGCAGGCACCAAAAACGAAACGAAGAACAAACCACAAAAATACGCTTTGTGTGAAAAAGAAGGACAGAAAACACAATACAGCAAGAAAAACAGCAAAAGTAATAAAACTTTTTAAGCCATATTTTTCCATAAACTTTAAAAAAATAGGCGAAAGGACAAATGCAGCAATTGCTGGCATAGAGGTGTTTAAACCAATCATAATTGAAGAATATCCCATTTCTTTCATTACAAATGAAAGGAGTGGAAGGGAAAGTCCAAAACCAATTCCTGTAGCAGCCACACAACTCAACCCAGCAATGATTCCTGAACGCGACAGGGCGTTGTTCTTAGCAGCTAAAGTGTTTGATTTTTCTAAAGAACTCATAATATTTCTGTTTCCTAAGGGCAAAAATTCTGTTTGCAAACCCGGTTTGCTGAAAAACAAATGAATGTTTCTGTCATTTTTAAGCAAATAGCAAATAAAAGAGTCATTCAGGATAACTTTTAAACTGATATCCATCAGGGAGAAGCTCATCTTGCAATTTTTTATTACTGACTTTCTTATTCATTTTTTTTATGTAAGTAGTTGGAAATGAAAAATTTAAATCAATTTCTTTTTTTTCTTTTAATTCATTAACTACCTCTGAATTTTTTTTATAAAATCCATTACAAATATTAATCCGTGATTTGGCTTTAAATTTCTCAAGTAAAATATTTATACAATAAACAATATCATCAACATGAATTAAGTTTATAATTCCATCCGGATCTTGAACTCTGCCTTGTATAAACCAATTTTTAGGTAAGCGATTCGGTCCAAATATCCCTGCTAAGTGAACAATATACGCTCCTTGAAGCCGCAATTCTTCCTCCGTTTTTATCCGCAGTTTTGCATAATCAAGAGGAGTGTTTTCATCGATGATTTCATTGTCATATGCATGGATATATGCTGAGATTGTACTTAATATTAAAATTTTTTTATTTAAACAATAGTATGAAAAAAATTCTTTTGCGTATTGACTTTCTTCTTCGCTTTCAGCAACTGAAAATGTCCAAATAATATTTTCACAAACTGGTAGATTTTTCCATGAATCTTTATTTGTTAATTCAAAATATATAGTATCATCTTGAGAATTACTTTTACGGCTTGTCGCTAAGACATTTGGAAACTTTTTACAGTAATTTGTTCCTACATAACCTTTACCTAAAACTATCGTTTGACTCATACCCATTCCAATCTCATTTCGTTGCACCATTCTGTCCCTGCTCTTGCACAGGATTATTATCAGATTGATTAGGCGTTTGCTCTGATTTATTTTGCGGTGACATCATGGATTGCTCAGAAGCTGGTACAGGTTGTGAAAATTCTTTTGGGAGTATGGGGCCGTGGGTGGTTCGGCCTGTTTCTTTAGAGTATGTGCCTTTTGGAACTGGTAGATCTGGAAATTCAGCTTTTGGAAATTTTGGCAATTCACCAGGCATCATTGGATGATAGCTTTGCTCAACCCCCACTTCATATTGAGGTGCTTCAATATTAATATTGCCATTTTTATCAATCCGGACGGTTACATTTTCTAAATCTTGATTGCGAACAGTGCTGATATTGACTCCGTTTAAAAATATAATTCGACCAGACATATAAGTCGATTCATATGGCATCCTTTTTGAAATTGTATTGCCTGACGGCTGGATTGTGCCTCCACGAGCTGGCAAAGTAAAACTAGGAATAATCATTTGCTCAATATTCTGTGTTTGAATCGGAATTGGCGCACTTCCCACTCGTTGAATTCCAGTGCCTTGCAATGGCTGCGTTTGAATTGGGAGTTCTTTTGGCAATTGTTGCGCATTTAAATACGGATGTATTATGCTAAGAATTGCAATTTTAATAATTATTTTTATAAATTTTCTTTTCATTTTTTGAATTTCCATTTTAATTTTATTCAAAGAATAACATTGTATTGTATCTTTAAAAAACATATGAAACGGAGAGAAAATATTGCCGTATTCGTTTTTTTTCAAACACGTACTTTATACTCTATTCCGCAATGAAACATTATAAAGGAGTTTTCATGCCAAAATTTTTAGCTATATTTTTAGTCATATGCTCTACCTTTTTCTGGGGAGCAAACTTTAATGTTGGGAAATATGTTGTCAACGATTTTGCCCCCATGATTGCAACGGCACTGCGATTTCTAATTGCTTCAATACTTATATTTACAATTGTAATGATAAAAGATCGAAATTTTTTGCAAACGTTCAAAAATAATTTTAAAATGTATTTTATTCTTGGTATTATTGGTGTTGCGGGTTTCAATGGCTTATTTCTTTTTGGGGTAAAATACTCATCTCCCATAAATTGCGCACTCATCATGTCTACAAACCCTTTAGTCACAAATATATTTGCATATTTTATTTTAAAAAAGAAAATATTTTCATATCAAAAAATAGGGATGCTCATAAGTCTTGTAGGAGTCATCATAATATTAACTCAAGGTTCTCTACATGCTTTATTGAATCTTAATTTTGCATTTGGCGATATTTTAATCATTATCGGCAACATATGCTGGGCTCTGTATGGTGTTTTGAGTATTCGCTATTTAAGTAAATCTTCTCCTCTTGCCACAACTGCATCGACCATGATTATTGGCACGATTGCTCTTATCGTATTTTCCTTTTTTGAAGGACATGTCGATCAAGCGTTTCATCAATCTTCATCTATTTATCTTGCCATCACTTTTATGGCAATTTGTGGCGCTGTGCTTGCCTACTTATTTTGGAATATTGGTATGGCGCGACTGGGAGCAGCACAAACATCTATCTTTTTTAATTTCGTGCCTGTTTTTACTGTACTTGTTTCAATTTTCTTAGGGCATCCAATTTATTTAATCCAAATTGTTGGTGGTGTCATTATTCTTTGCGGTGTGATAATTTCTTCGAATGTTATTCAGTTACCTATTAAAGTAAAAAAATATCAGAGGCATTAAATTGTAATCCAAAAACTTTTTACAAAATAAAGCGAAAATTTAAATCGAATGGAATAGTGAAACTAATTAACATAAAAGCTTCTCATTTTTTTGCGAGACTCTTCTGTTGGCCTAATTTATCGCTTGCTGAATTTGGCACTCGTATTCATAAGGATTATCAGTTTCTTCTAGAGCAACTCTGCGAATTTCATCAATATCTCTTTGCATGGCTTCCTTAAATCGCCCTGTTTGTATGTTTCATTCCATTCTCCACCTCCTAGGTTATTCTCTGCATCTTGCGGCACGAGGTTAATTTTCTCTCCGGGCCGACCAAAGCGATTGGCGATAATATGACCACCTTGATCCATTTTTTTCTTCGTATAAGGAACTAACTTCCCTTTTTTAGCAGCAGTAATTTGCTGATACCCGTTTCTATCTTTTCCTTTTACTAAATCTAAATCAGTTTCGACAGAAGAGGTGCGGGCTAAATGATCCGTCTCAAATTTAATTTTGTTATCAACAAAATAAATAGTGTCAGCTTCAGGATTATTTAATTCTTTATTACAATTTCCTTTTTTACCAGAATTTACATAAACCACAGGCTTTTGTTTTGGAGCAGTTTTGCTTCCCCCATTTGCTTGTGAATTTCCGTTAATAGAAGTCTAAGAATGACTTCCTCCATTAAACTGTGATTGAGCGGCTAACTTTTTTTCCTGTCGACTCAAACAATAACGAGAGCTAAGAGCATGAATTAAATTTTTGCCATTTGCGTTCGCTCTATATTCACCAATGCGTGATAGTGCTTGCAATTTATATTTATCTTTTACAGGATCTAAATCTAATACATCACTTAAAAGTTCAGTTTTTTCTTTATAACTTTCTTCTTCTGCAATAGCATTTTCACAAATATTAAAAAAATCTAAAACTTTATCGCCAAAACTTTCTTCTTCAACATTACTCGTGATTTTTTCAATAAAATTTTCTTGAGCTAATTTTTGTGAGACTAAAGTGCAACCACAGGATGCTTTGTGTCCATTTAATGCAACAGGTCTACCATTTATGAGAAAATTTTCATCTCCCTCAATGATGACACCTGTACCATGGGAACAAATGACAGAATCACCCACTAAAGCAATATTTAATCCGCCAATTTCATAACCAGAACATTGAACGACAATGCCACCACCTGTTGTTGTTCTCCTTTTAAAATAACACCCTTTTTCATAGTGCAACTTCCTATTGCTCTTTAGGAATAATTATTATTTCAATAGATAAATTTATTTTATAGTGACTGCATTTGTCGCACCCTTAAGCTGAATTTCTTTCGCTGTAACTATGACAATCCCTGATTCTTCAAGGGTAATTTTTACATTTCCAACTTTAAATGTAATTGATTTTTCAGCTTTGAATTCGATATTTTCTTTTGCCTGCAAGCGTAATTTATTTAATGTATTTAAATCTATATTGCCTTTAGCATTTTGAACTATTTCTTTCTCTGTTTCGAATTCAATGTTTTCATTGGCACTTAATTTAATATGCTTTTCGGCCACAATTACTGATTGCTCTTGTGTGCTTAAAATAAAATGCTTTTCGCTGAACATTTCTATTTGTTCTTTAGCATAAATGGAATAATATTTTTCAGTCCTTATTTCCATTTCCTCTTTTGCTTCATGCAGCATATTTTTTTGCGTTTTAAACTCCATCTGCTCTTTTGAAGTGGAGAGCATGTTTTTAGAAGTTTTCATAGACATGGTTGACATAGACTGTGTTAAATGATCCCCAAAGGAACGGATTTTCATATGCTTTGCTGCAGAGATATCGACGGAGGATTTTTTGTGATCCATCACGAGGAAATTATTTTTCTTATTTTCAGACGGCTGATCGTAAATGGCGAGGACATGTTTAATTATCTTGCGAACTATTGGGTATTATTTATCAGGATTTTAATTAATACAAATGACAATGGGTATATTGGTTTCGACTGTAATTTTATTTTATATTAAGACTGCAACCTTCTTTAAAGTCAACATAGACGCATGCACATTCAGCAACTCGTTCATCTGCATGTGGAACATAAATTCTTAGTTTATTATTTTTTAAATTGACACCCATAAGATCTTGTTCATATTTAATTTTCTTAGAAGTCAAAATTCTAAGTAAATGCTGATAGTCATTTCCAAGTAGGTAAACGTTATCTTCAATTAAAATACGATTGGGTTGGAAAATTTCTAAACCTTCAAGTTTATTTGTCTCATCATCGTAGAATGCATGAATAACCAAATTATAAAAATCATCTGAAGTTACTTTACAAATGGGGGTTTTTTTAAAAGCCTGTACTTTGGAACTAAATATTTTTCTTACTTCATCCCTAGTCATGCCCACTTTTAATTGTCCTTTTTTTGCATCATCTATGAATTCAAATATCATATTTTCCTCTTATTTTTTTATAATAAAATCTTTTGGATTTAATGTCCTAGCATATTCTTTCATTTCCTTAATTGCGATTGAATATGTTGAACTAGTTTTCGACTTAATGTCATTTTCATCTTTTTTAATAGCTTCCATTACTTTGCTGTTTTGAACAAGTTGCTTTTGAAGTTCTAAGTATTTTAACGTCTTCAGATTTTTTCCATGACTGGCTAAGTACCTTTCATCACCATAATTCATTCTTATAGCAGGACCAGCATTAGGAGTAATTTTGCTATTCATATATGTTACTTTAGAAGGAATGTGATGAGATGTTAATCTTTCAAAAGAGATGCTGCAATCTTTTTTGCTAAAATCTACATAAATTGCTTTTACAATAATTGGTCCATCATCTTCTGTAGGATTTTCAATGTCGATATCTGGAATGTATAAACCAATATTTTCATTTTCTAATTTAATTCCTGTGTCGTGTTTAATATATTCAATTTTTTTAATTTTTAAATGCTCTAATAATTTTTCATAGGAACAAAATAAATTAAAACCATTATAATCAAACCAATAGTTATGTTCACTTATTCCAAAATTAAATAATTCATTATTCTTATTGTACATAGCATTTAACTTGATTGAATTAAAAGAATCATTTTGAGAACTAAACTCAGTTGATTCGTAATAAGTAAAATTGCTTTTGATAATGTTTCTAACCTCGCTTGGATTTAATTCTTTTTTTAAAATCCCCTTTTTATAATTATTATAATATTTAAAAATAAACATATAGCATCCTTATTTAAAATCACTTGGATTTAAAGTTTTTAAATATTCTTCCATTTCTTGAATTGCGCATTTATATTTATTAGGATCTCCCTTTTTGACAGCAATTCTATAGACATCATCAATATCCATTTGGACGGCTTCCTTTAATCTACCTTGTTGAATAAAATCTTTTTGCTTATCTATATATTGTATGCTCTCTAGGCCCTTACTTCCATGACTCATTGTATCTATATGATCTTCTGGATCCATCTGTATAGCAGGACCTTTCATTGCTCTTCCATCGGGATTCATTTTTGATCCTTTATAAGCGCTTTTTGCAGGAATATGGTGTGAATCTTTTCCATCACCAATTGGCAAACGTGTTTTCTCATGTACGCCACCCCTGTATTTATTGTTAGAACAATCCAACTTAGTCTCAACGTCAGATTTCTTAATTTTATTTATTTGATCTTGCTGCTTTTGTAAAGAATTTTGATTTTGATTTACAACGTAATTATCTCTGAAAGAACAAGCTAAACCTTTTGCAATAATAAGCGGAGAGCGCTTCAGTCTTGAATTTTCTGGTTTGTCATAATCTTTACAAACATATTCTATTGGGTCATCAACAAATTCATGTATATTATTTATTGTTTCTACAATAAATTCTTCAATTTCTTCTTCTATTTTATATAATACACTTTTTAAATTTTCAAAAAAAGAAGGTTCTGGAACGTCTATTTTATTTTTTTCACCAATTTGTTCTGCAATTAAACTGCAGCCGCAAGAAGTTTTATGTCCTTCAAGAGCAATCCCTCGCCCGTCTATTTTAATATTTGAATCTCCTTCGGAAATAGCTCCAAATCCATGAGACGCACAATGAATTAGATCTCCTTCTAGGGCAATTTTAAAACCATCGACATATGTGCCAGTTCCTTTCACAACGACTCCACCATTTGAAAGCGGATCTCCTTCGACAACAATTCCTTTTTGCATTTTGCAACATCCTATTGCTTAATACATTAAAATTTTTATTCTGTTAATTTATTTTATGAGCTCTTGAAGCTCCTTGAATAATTATTTCTTTCCCTTTAAATATTATATTCCCTGAAGGATCTAAGATTATTTGGCTTTCACCAGCTTGAATAATTATTTTTTTTTCAGATTTTATCATAATGTCATCTTTTGCAGATAGATCTAAATTTTTATCCGTTAATAATTCCATAAATTCTTTTGAAGTAATTGATATATGAGTGTCAGCTTTGAGCTCTGAGTATTCAAATGAATTTACAGAAAAATATTGATCTGTTTTAATTTCAGCCTGTTCTTTTGTCGCTAAAAGATAATATTTATCAGAAAATATTTCTATCTGCTCTTTTGCTTGCAAATGAAAATTCTTTTCCGTCCTTATTTCCATTTCCTCTTTGGCTTCGTGCAGCATATTTTTTTGCGTTTTAAACTCCATCTGCTCTTTTGAGGTAGAGAGCATATTCTTAGAAGTTTTCATAGACATGGTTGACATAGATTGAGTTAAATGATCCCCAAAGGAACGGATTTTCATATGCTTTGCTGCAGAGATATCGACGGAGGATTTTTTGTGATCCATAACGAGGAAGTTATTTTTCTTATTTTCAGACGGTTGATCGTAAATGGCGAGTACGTGTTTATTCTCTTTGGCGCTCACAGGATATTTGCATTTTTGGTTATACAGACAGCCGAGCACTACGGGGAGATCGGGATCGCCATCTTCAAACGAAACAACCACTTCGTCACCATGGCGAGGGGTGACAAACATTCCATAATTTTGGCTTGCCCACGGGCTCATAAAGCGGGCTAAGATATAATCTGACTTTACGGGTAAACCCTTATATTGCCAAGGTAACATCACCTTAATATAATTCTTTTCACCATCGAGATCTATTTTCTCATCATCTGCTTTTACGATTCCATGCATTGTTCCATCGATATAATTGCGTTCATAATCTTGTTTTATTCCGTAAGTTATTTCCGCTGGATGCATATTCATTTCTGTGAAGTATTGGCAATTGTTTTTTCCGAATTGAGATTGGCAATTAAATACAAAACGCAAATTATGCACACGATAATTTTTTAACTTTTTTAACTCGCCGTATATTTTTTTGAATTTATCCCTGTCATAATTGGCATTCACCCTGCTGCCTAAATAAATATCGAGGCAATTTGTCATTCCACTTGCTTGAAAAGTCGGAAATGTGTTTTTTAATTCTAGTTTTTCTGCGCGTCTATCGAGAAATTTAATACTCGAATCGGTTAATGAGTATTTTTTAGCCCCCTCCTGTCCATAGGTCCATTTTAATTGCAAAGGGGTTTTGTGTTTAGGCGGAAGTTTTGAAACAGCTTCTTTGCTTTTTAAGGGAACACCATGTCTGCGCGCGTCGGAATCAAGCACTTGAATAGGTGCAGGAATACCCGTATTTATAAAACGCAGGCCGTATAAAAAATTCTTTTTTTCAAACGATTGCTCAGCCAGAGTTTCCCACATAACACTTTGATCGTCGATTAAATCCAGCGTGGTTTCTTTTTTTATTCCTGTTGGAATTAACATCTCGGGTGCTAAGATTTCATCAAATATCATTATTTCGCATTTTTTATCTTTGAAGGTAACAACATATTCCCAATCTTCTTCTTCAATCAGGCGTAAAACAAAATCCCAATGTGACTCTCCATTTTGCACACAATTGATTCGATTGCTTTTAACGGGATAGGTAATGCAAAAGTCAGGCTTAAATTTTTCGGTTAATAAACTCTCTTTGCAGAAATCCGCAAAAACATCTTCAATTATTTCTTCGACAGTTTTATTAACATAAGCGCGATAAGCATTGGTCTGTTGCATAAATGCAGGCAGAGGTGCCGCAGCGATCTGCAGAATGATTGTTTCGACCCCATCATGTTCAACGGATGAAATTTGAAAGTTTTGGATATAACCATTAAATTCTCTGACTTTGAGTGAGTAACCATTGAGCAAGTGTGCATGAATTTCTTTGAAATAAAAATAAGCCGATATATTTTCGCTATCAATCACATGTCCATGCAATTGCATATCGGATAAAAATTTTACAAATTCATTTTTACTGAGTTCAATCCTTAAGTCTATTCTAAACAAAGAGCTTATACTTTCTTTTATTTCAAACTGGGAAACTCCACTTTCAAATATTATTTTTTTATCGGCAATAAACTCCACGATAAATCTATGGCCGGTGTTATTTTCAACCGCAGAAAGAACATCTAAACAGGGATAAGGCTTGATTACTAATTTCTTTGCTGCACTGACGACATTTGCTAATAAATCCATTTGACCCTCACACTAAGACAAGAATTTTTTACATAAATGGATAAATAAATATTTTAATTTACTTATTACTTATTTTTCTATTCAATTTTTATAGATATTGATTCATTATCTTTTTGTGTAAAATTAAAATAGCAAATATAACCTTGCGCTGGTATATAGATATTAATTCTGATTTTTAGAACACTCTGCTCAATGGCTGCTATTCAATTCATAATCGATAACTTTCAATACTAAAGCTTAATTTGTCGAATGGCTTGTATCATTAAAAATAAATTCCTTCAACTCTATTATTATAATTATTTTTTTTTGATATTTTTGCGTTTTTGTATGCAAAAAAAAGTTATTATAAATTCATCTCGTTGTTTTCAATAATGAGATAGAGATAGCTCACCATATTTTTTTCTAAAATGATCTTTTAAGTTTTTCGAAATTGAGATAGTCTGTCCTGCATATGACTTATATCATTTTTATCTAAAGAAGATATGAAGCACTATATATTACACATAAAACAAGAAGGAATTCCATGTCTTTTTCTCTTTGTATTATACTTTACCTCCTCACTGGTTCTATTGCTGGTATTTTAGCTGGACTTCTTGGCATTGGTGGTGGAGCAATTGTTGTTCCATCTCTTGCGTTTATCTTCCTGCATAGTGGGATGCCAAAAGAACACATTATGCATTTAGCAATTGGCACTTCGTTGACTGCCATGTTTTTTACATCCTTTTTTTCCAGTTATTCCCATCATAAGAAAGGACGAGTCGAGTGGGATATCCTGTTAAAAACAGCCCCAGGAATATGCCTAGGTGTTTTTGTGGGAGCTTTTTTTTCGGCAAGAATGAATACGGAAACACTGACGATCGTGTTTGCTATTTATTTAATTTTTATCTCAATACAAATGTTTCTTAAAAAAGATAAAGTAACAGAAAAAAAGACCCTTTTTAAAGAATCAAAATCGACATTAGCTAGTGGCGGAGTGATTATTGGTTTGCTTTCTGGGTTATTAGGTGTGGGAGGAGGAACCCTCACAGTTCCTTTTCTAACTTATCTTGGCAAAAGTGTGCACAAAGCAATAGGGACATCTGCAGCCTGTGGATTTATTATAACTATAGTTGGCACAATTTGTTTCACGTTATTAAGTGGCGAGGCTAAAAATCTTCCAGAAGGAACGATTGGATTTATTTATCTACCAGCAGCACTTGGCGTTACAGTCATGAGCTCAATTTTTGCACCCATCGGTGCAAAAATATCGGGTCAATTGTCTCCAAAAGTTTTACTCAAATGTTTTTCGATTCTATTACTTGCAGTCGCAGTAAAAATGCTCGTTTGAAATTGTTTAAAACAATTTTTCAAGCAGAGTTCCCACCATGGGGGCAAAAAGAAAACCACTTTTATGTGCGCCTGCACAAACATATCCAGTCGTATGTTCACTCTTTAAATTGAGTTTTTCGATAACTAATTCGCTATGACCATAGCCTATTCTTACGCCTGTTTTATATTCCAAATTTTTTATATTTGTCTTTGTTAAATAAGGTTCATTTGCAAAAGATTCAGAACAAAGCTTTATGAGTTCCTTATTCTTCTCGAATAGCTCAGTTTCATTGAAAATATTGATATCGTTAATCTTAAGCGTAGAAGATGAAATTGATTGATTTTCAATTGGACCACTCATTGTCACTTTCGTTTTCATATTTTCAGCAATTTTTTCCATGAGAACATAATCTTCGCTATAATTTTCAAAAATATTTTTTCCATAAAATGTTGTACCCACAGTCATTCTTTTTGTTTTTTTCATTTGTTCCGGTATAGGTATCTCTAGATCTCTTAACAAAAGCTCAGTCCAAGCACCTGTGCAAAAAATAATGTTATGCTTGTGCCCTACTTCGCTTAGTTTATCCAAATCAATTTTAGTAAATTGTTTATTTATAAAATTTACTTTACGCTTAGATAATACATCAGTTAAAAGTTGCATGAGAATAAAGGAATTCACCCAACCTTCTTGTTGATAAATTATTTTTCTTTTACCCTCTTTTAAAATAAAATCAATGGGGAGGTTTTTATTTCTCAATTCATCATCATTTTGCTTGACTCTTCTATAATGCTTATCTCTATTAAACTCACTCGTAAAAAAATCTACGCCAAGGCCTATTTTAAAAACTGTTTTTATATTTTGCTCAGATTTAACTTCTTTTAACAAATTTTCTATCCAGTTTTGATAACATTTTTTCGCATCTAACTTAACTTGAAAATGTTTATCTCTACCGTATAATTGTCCTTTAGTTGCTAGGTTTGCTGCAGCTGCATATGACCCTGCTAAAGTATTATTCGTAGATATGATTTGAATATCCGTTCCATTTTTTTTATCTCGTGAAAGATATTCTGCTATGGATAACCCTAATATTCCAGAACCAATTATAGATATTTTTTTCATTTATAGAGTCTCACTTTCAACTTACAATCATGACTTTCAGAAACCGATTGTGTTATATTGGTATACTTTAAAAATAAAAAGAATAAAATAAAATTTGGCTCATACTTCCTAATTTACCTATGCACATGGCTCATTTTTTTAGATTATAAAAATATTTTTACGAAATTTGCATTTATAATTTTATCATTATAAAAATCTAGGACCAGGCAGAAAAGCTGTTAGGTTATTTTAAAAGAAAGTGAAGAGGACAATATCTTGCAAGATAACAATCAATCCTATTTTAATAAGACATTTTTTATTTTAAGCCTCGGATATTTAATCGATTATTTTGATCTCACTCTTTTTGCCGTCATTCGGAACAGCGCACTTTCAGCAATAGGTGTGAGTGAAGCGGATATGCTTTCCACAAGTTTGCTAATGTTCAATTTACAAGCTCTTGGCTGTGTAATTGGAGGTGTTATTTTTGGTATTTGGGGAGATAAATATGGCAGAATATCAGCAGTTCGTGCTGGTATATTATTATACTCAATTGCCAATTTAGCCAATATTTTCGTAACTAATGTGCCTGCTTTTGGCTTAATGCGCTTTTTAGCAGGCGTAGGACTCGCAGCTGAATTAGCGGCATCGATCACTTTATTAAGTGAAATTTATTCCAAAGAAAAAAGAGGTATTGCGTCTGGAATTTTATATTCCTTTGGAATACTTGGTGGAATACTTGCTACATTTGTAGGGAGTCATTTACATTGGCAGCAGGTTTTTTTAATTGGTGGAATTTCAGGGATTATTCTTTTATGCTTAAGATTTGCTTTTGTAGACTCGAAAATATTTATAGATTTAACAAAAAATAAAGAAACACCTAGAGGTAGTCTTAAATTAATGTTTTTGAAGAAGGAAAGCTTTAAAAAACTTGTATGTCTCACATTAGGAGTTTTCCCATTTTGGTTTGTTGCTTTTACTGTAAATTTCTCACCTGAAATTGCTAAACGCTCTCTTTATCCTTTCACACCCAGTCAATCTATCTCTCTTGCATTCTTTTTTGTTGGCAGTTTAATCGGCGCACTCTTTTTCCCATTTCTAAGCAAATTTTTTAAAAGTCGAAAAAAATCTATTTTTATAGCTCTTTTTCTGATGCTGAGCGCATTTTCAACCTTTGCTTTGCCGAATTTTATGCAATTAGAAATCTTTTATAGCGTACTTTTTATTGGTGGTTTCACCAATGGCTACCTTGGCATTTATTTGCTTTTTTGTGCAGAAGTTTTTGGCACGAATCAGAGAGTCACTGCAACATCTCTCATTTCGAATATTTCAAGAGGTTCGCTAATATTAAGCAATTTGCTGGTGCCATTTGTTGCTACATTTTTTTATAAAATGGGAACAGGAGTTGCTCTTTGCGCAGCTTTTTTCTTTCTTCTTGGAATAATCCCCATTTTTGTTATTAAAGATACGTTTAATAAAAATATAAACTTTATCGAGAAATAAGTTATTTACCCGTATTTTCCATAGCAAATGCAAACTTTCCCATGCTCTTTAAATACATATATGCACTTTTCACCTGATAATCATCACGCAAGGAAAGCGGCCAACGATCGGTATCTTTGTCTTCTTTTTTATTTTGCAGAGCAACTGTGTTTTGATCTTTTGCCTCTATATGTTTATCTAAATCAGCTTCTCGCCGCGCTCGACCTATATTGGATTCACTTTGCACTTGCTGAACTTTGCCTAAGATGGATTGTGAAATAAGTGGTATATCGGGTGTTATTCCCTTTGCTTGAATACTCCGACCTTTCGGTGTGTAATACCGCGCAATTGTCAGTTTCAAAGCGCCACCATTTGGCAAAGGAACTATATTTTGGACGCTCCCTTTCCCAAAAGTTTGAGTTCCCATAATAATTGCTCTCTCTCTATCTTGTAATGCGCCTGCAACAATTTCACTTGCGCTTGCAGTCCCTTCATTTACGAGAACAATCATTGGAAAATACGATAAAGTATTTCTCTTAACTGCATATTCAACATCTTCAGGTTTATTTTGATCTCTTCCAATTGTTGAAACAATTATTCCTGAATCTATAAATAAATTAGTTACACGCACAGCTTGATCCAATAGTCCGCCAGGATTGTTTCTGAGATCTAAAATAAGTCCTTTTACTTTTCCGTTATTTTTTACTTCAAATTCTTTAATACTTTTTGCAAGTTGCTCAGAAGCATCTTCCTGAAATATTGTTAATTTAGTATAAATATACCCAGAACCTAATTGATGCATAACTACGCTATTGCTTCGAATAATTTCACGCTCTAAAGTAACACGTTTCGTAATTATAGTTTTAGATGATTTATCGGGTGTATAATATTCAAGCGTAATATCTGTCCCAACCGCACCACGCATTTTTGAAAGAGCTTCTTCTATATTTTTAGAATTTACAATAGTGTCATTTACATTGGTGATAAAATCACCTGCACGAATTCCTGCTCTCTCTGCAGGTGAGTTATCGATAACTTCAATGACTTCTAATTTTCCACCCGCTGGATTTACCACAACTCCTATTCCACCAAACTTTCCGCTAGTATCTGTTGAAAAGTCTGAATATTGTTTTTGTGATAAATATGTTGTGTGAGGATCTAAATCCGATGTCATGCCTTTTAAAGCTTTTTCTATTAAAACATCTGGATTGACTACACTTGGATCCACATAACTTGACTCTAAAAGGTTAAGTGCTTTTGAAAACGCTTCAAGAGCTTGATATTTTTTATTTTCAATTTCAGCTCTCTCACTTATAACATGTTCATTTGTTACAGGTGGTGGAGTGACTCCCGCAAAAGTGGAATTCGCTAAAATATTTAAATTAAATAGAAAATTTGGGAAAAATAAAAATATAATTTTATTAATTTTTTTTCTTTTTATTTTTAACATAACGATATTCCTCAATAAAAAAATTGAATATCTTTACAATAGAAGTCAATCAATATGATAGGATTAAAAGCAGACTATTGTAAGCATGCAATTAGATCCTAATTGACATCAAATAATAACTTGACTGCATAAATGAGCAAAAAAATATTTTCTTGATACCATCCTCATAAAAAAACAAAAATTAATTTGATTTTTTTCTAAATTAGACAATATAAAATTGCATATATTACGTCAATTAATTGACATTGATTCCTCATTATTTTTTGGGCACTAATAAGTACATATTTTATTGATACATAGTATAAATTTTTATTACACCAAATTTTAATTTAATTAAAATAATAAAGACATTAAGTTGTCGAAGAATTCGGCGATGGTAAATTAAATATCCATGCTAATGAAATTGGCGTCTGTGCAAATTATCCGTCCATTATTCGCTTTATTGAAAATTTTTGGAATTATAAATATTTAAGCAATTTGAACGCAGATAATATTGAACTTAAAAAAAATACGCTGTCAATTCCCTTGGACACGGTGGAGGTTTAACCGGAATTCCTAGGCACCATCACATTTTCTTCTTAGAGATTATTTAAAATACTTTGCTAAAGTATCAGAAAACTCTATAAATGCTCGCTTATTATCGATGCATTTATTAATTAAAATTAATATTTACCTTGGTATTATTAATGATGTTTAACAAGTATTTATTGAAGTTAAATACACTAAATATGACTTATTAATAAATTAAAAAAAATAATTTAAATACCTATAAATAATATTTTTTTATTTAAATAAATTCATTAAAATTTAAATCACAAATGTAAAAAAACCTTCAAAATACCAGAATTATATAATAAGGCTCAAATTGAAATCTTGTAGAGATATAAATTATAATAAAAAATTATGCATTAAAAAATTAATTAAAATCATAAAAATATATAAAAATTATTTAAACTTATACAATACGAACTAGTTTAAATATACAAATAAATAACGACAAAATATTGACATAAAAAATATAAATATAATTTTATTAATGCTATTTTTTCTTTTCTAATTAAACAAAATTATTTTTTCAGGAGATTAAAAAATGTTATTTTCTTTTATTAAAAATACATTAAAACACACAAAGAAGTTAGCTTTTTTAGGCTTTGCAACCGCTAGCTCTTTACCTGCAATTGCCAATGCGGAGGAATGCTTTTTTATGCAAGATAAAGCAACTGGCCATTATCTTGATGGTAATAATTCCTCTATTTATACACAAAATTTTAATAATGGAATGTATCAAAGATGGAGTTTAATTCACACGGGTGATGGGAAATCTGTATTTTTAGTAAATAAAGCCACAGGAAAAGCTCTTGATGGCAATGGAAAAGCTCTTTATCCACATGTCCCGAATGGTGGTGCATATCAAAAGTGGGAATTGGTTTCATCCCGTGATGGTGGAAATTTGTTTTATGTAAGACACCAAATTTCAGGGAAAGTTTTAGATAGCAACCATGCCTATAATGCTTATTTATTCGATTACAATGGTGGTGATTTTCAAATTTGGAGATTTCACTCAACAAGTTGTAATTGATAACTTTGCTCCTTGATTTAAAATTCAACTCTAAATACAATTATTTTCTAACAACTCACAAAAGGAAATGATATATGACCTGCTCTTCTGGATCAGTGTAGTCTGCAGCGGATAAAACGCTTAAAGCCAAAGAACAAATTGAAAAATATGCTTCAGGCTCAAAATGACAAGATTCAAGCAATATTTGAGCAAGCAATTGCTCAGCACTTAAAAAATGCCAAAGTTTCGGATGCAAGAGAGATTGATACGATTGCAGAAATTAAAACAGAATATATCAGTGAATTTAGCTTGGAGGTCATAGCTGGAGTTGTGACAAGAGCTTTAAAGGCTCTTGAAAAAGCAAAAGATCCTACAGTTAAAACGCCTGCAACAGATGAAGACGCCATAGAAGCATATATTGCTGTTGTAAATTCCGTTGCTGAAGCAGCAAAATCATCTGCATCATCTTCGTCTAGTCTTTCCTTCTCCATGTGCCGTTTATCTCCAGGATTATTTGCTTTCCTATATGCTGTTTCAACAAATATCAAAGATGAAGATACGTTCGGTACAGAAGCCGTGTGCTCAACGGCAATTTACTACAGTCTCATGGAAAGTATCGAAGATGTGAAAAATGAAGCAACCTTTCAAGCCTCACTCATAGATGCAAATAATCTTTTAAATATGAAAACTCTGCAAGCAGGGCTTACAGAAGATTTAAAAAATAAGAAAATTACAATTGAGACTTGGTTGACAAAGGATCAGAGTTATTCAAAAGCAATCAAGCAAATAGAGGAACGTCTTGCCAATGCTCATTTCAAACCTGAAAACTCTTTAAAAGTCTTGAAAGCAACTATTACTAATAAAATATACTTGCATATATTTATATAATTCAGACTTCTTAATAATAAATAAAAACCAAGAGCTATTAATTATTTATAAATAGCTCTTGGTTTTTATTTATTATTAACCTTACAGATCGAAAAAATATTTTTTAAACAACGTTATAAAAACTTGTTAATTAAGCTGGAGATCCTTCACTTGCTCCCCCGCCTGAACGTGGATAACTTTTGCGACCAGAAATCATTGAGCGCATAAATTCACGATTTAAACGTGCGATATTTTCAAGACTGATATCTTTTGGACATGCACCAGCACAACTGCCCATATTTGTACACGATCCAAAATCTTCTGCGTCCATTTGGTAAACCATTTTTGCAACGCGCTCAGATCGTTCAGCTTGCCCTTGAGGTAACAAAGTCAATTGAGAAACCTTAGCAGAGACAAACAACATAGCCGCTCCGTTACGACAAGCTGCAACACATGCGCCACAGCCTATACACGTTGCGGCATCGAAAGCTAAATCAGCTTTTTCTTTTGCAATTGGCAAAGCATTTCCGTCTGGTGCACTTCCAGTATTCACAGAAACATAACCACCCGCTTGTATAATACGATCAAAAGCGGATCTATCGACCACTAAGTCTTTCATAACAGGAAAAGATTTTGCTCTAAAAGGCTCGATCACAATAGTTTGTCCATCACGATAATGGCGCATATGCAATTGGCAGGCGGTAGTTGATTTTTGTGGTCCATGTGGGTTGCCATCAATCACCATTGAGCACGATCCACATATCCCTTCGCGGCAATCATGTTCAAAAGCAACGGGCTCTTCACCTTTTAAAATCAATTTTTGGTTAAGGATATCAAGCATTTCAAGAAATGACATATCTGGATTGACACCTTCGAGATCATAATCGCAGAGTTTACCTTCTGCATGCTGATCTTTTTGTCTCCAAACTTTAAGGTGTAAAGTCATATGTTTATTAGAGCTTTTATTTTTCATAAGAAATTGTCCTTCTTGTTTACTTATAACTGCGTTGGGTTGGATGACAATATTCAAATTCCAATTTTTCAACATGACGCTCAGGTTTTTTACCATCCCCTTTGTATTCCCAAGCAGCTACATGGGCAAAATTCTTATCATCACGCTTTGCTTCGTTGTCTGGAGTTTGATGTTCTTCTCTAAAATGTCCACCACAGGATTCTTCTCTTGTGAGGGCATCGAGACACATTGTTTCACCAAGTTCTATAAAGTCGGCAACTCTGCCAGCTTTCTCAAGTTCTTGATTGAGTCCTTCACCGTGACCAGTGATAGCAACATTTTGCCAAAACTCTTCGCGAATTTTTGGAATCTGTTTAAGTGCTTTTTGTAGGCCTTCTTTATTGCGCGCCATTCCACAATAATCCCACATAATATGCCCCAATTCTTTATGAAATTGATCGACAGTTTTGTTACCTTTGATTCCAAGTAACTTAGTAGTTCTTGCTTTCGCACTTGCTAAAGCTTCTTTGAAAGCAGGGTGGTCTGTTGTTACTTTAGGAAGGGTGGTCCCCCCAATATAGTTTGTCAGGGTCGTTGGGATGACAAAATATCCATCCGCAAGACCTTGCATAAGCGCAGATGCTCCTAAGCGATTCGCACCATGGTCAGAAAAGTTTGCCTCACCAAGGACATGCAAGCCTGGGATAGTCGATTGGAGATTGTAATCCACCCAAAGACCACCCATTGTATAGTGAACTGCAGGGTAAATGCGCATTGGCGATTTATAAGGATTTTCACCGGCAATTTTCTCGTACATTTGGAAGAGATTTCCATATTTTTCACGGATTTTATCTTCTCCTAAACGTTTAATTGCGTCGGCAAAATCCAGATAAACAGCTAGTTTTGATGGACCAACTCCTTGACCATTGTCACATTCGAGCTTAGCTGCACGGGATGCAACATCACGAGGAACCAAGTTACCAAAACTTGGGTAACGGCGCTCTAAATAGTAATCTCTTTCATTTTCAGGAATTTGCGCAGGTGGACGGGTGTCGCCTGCCTTTTTTGGTATCCAACAACGACCGTCATTGCGCAGAGATTCTGACATAAGAGTCAATTTCGACTGATGATCACCAGAAACTGGAATACAAGTCGGGTGAATTTGGGTGTAACAAGGGTTAGCAATCAAAGCGCCTTTTTTGTGCGCTCGCCAAATAGCAGAGGCATTCGAGGCTTTTGCATTGGTCGAAAGATAAAAAACGTTACCATATCCACCTGTCGCTAAAACGACAGCATCGGCGTGATGTGTTTCAAATTCACCCGTTGCGAGATTGCGCACAACAATTCCTCGTGCGTGCCCGTCAATGACAACAAGTTCAACCATTTCACGGCGTGGATACATGTCGACATTGCCGTCTGAGACCTGTCTCATCATGGCTTGATAAGCACCAATCAACAATTGCTGTCCCGTTTGACCGCGTGCATAAAATGTACGAGAAACCTGTGTTCCACCAAAAGATCTTGTATCTAAAAGACCACCATATTCACGTGCAAAAGGCACACCAAGTGCAACACAGTGGTCAATTATACGCACTGATGTTTCCGCTAAACGATAGACATTTGATTCTCTTGCACGGTAATCTCCACCTTTAATTGTTTCATAAAAGAGGCGATAAATGGAGTCGCCGTCATTTTTATAGTTTTTAGCTGCATTGATACCACCTTGAGCGGCAATTGAGTGCGCTCGGCGTGGAGAATCATGAATGAAAAAACTTTTCACATGATAACCCATTTCACCCAATGATGCTGCTGCCGATGCACCACCCAAACCTGTTCCTACAATTATTATGGAATGTTTTCTACGGTTTGCAGGATTTACAAGCTTTGAAGAGAAACGATGGTTCGTCCATCTGTCTTCAATTGGACCTGTTGGAGATTTGGAATCGAGGTTGATTGCCATTTGATATTACCTCGCAAAATAGACAAAAAGTGGTTGAGAAATAAAACCAGCAGCAACAACAACTGCATAGGTATAACCGAAAATTTTAAAGAATTTATTATAACGTGGATGGCTGAGACCGAGCGTTTGAAAAATAGATTGCACACCGTGATAAAGATGTAAGCCAATTAAAATCATAACAAGTGCATAACCTGCAACATAAAGTGGTTCATGAAATTTTTCGATCACCAATTTATAAATATCTCTCATTTCAATGCCATTATAAGTAACAAAATATTCTGGACCAAATTTAAAAGTAATAAGGTGCCAAATCACAAATGCAAGCGTAGCAGTTCCTGTGTAAATCATGGTTCTCGATGCAATAGAAGCTGATTTTTCACGCATAGGTGCAACGGCATAAAATTTTGGTTTTGTTCGAGAGTTTCTTACCACTAAAGTCAAACCCGTTACGGCATGAAATAATAAAACAGCCACTAAAAATGCCTCAATCAAATAGATCAATGGATTGGAAGTGAGTGCATGACTATAATTATTATATGCTTCTGCACCAACAACAATAAGCATATTTCCTATCATATGAACCATGACAAATAACGACCAAACGATAGCAGTTAATGCCATTAAGTATTTTTTACCAATGGTACTCGTTAAGAAACTAGAATTTGCTGACATAGAGCAATTCTCCTAATAAATGATCAGAAAAAACAAAACCTCTCAATACACAATTGAGCATTCACACTCAACCTGTCAAACGTATAAAGATAATATTCTCATAAGACAAATTGCAAGTTTTGCATGCGGATTACAATTTGCTTGAAAGATAATACAAATCAATAAAACACATCGGTATTATCAAGCTGCTTCTCAATTTTAACATGCAATACGGATGACATATTTTCTGCTGATTCCTGATTGATCTTATCAAATTTTGCCGCACATTTTTTGCCTGTGTTGAGTTTTTGAAATTTGCATGAAATACATTTTTGATTCGCCTTTAGATTAAACGCCAGGTATAAAATATTTCTTAAATAAAATAAAAAAATTTTATACGTTGTTTTTTCAGTCAGATAAAAACCCAGCTAAGCTAAAAATTTAAAAACTTGATCTTTTAAAATTTTATTTTAAGATTTTTTAAATATTTAATTCATGTAGGAGGATTTATGAAAATTTTAGTTTCTTTAATTATTTTTGCAGGATTTATTGTGAGTTGTGGGAAGGATAAGGGCGAAAATGTAGAGTATGCGCAGTGTAAAAAAGAAGATCCAACCAATCAAGTTTGTCAGTTTATTGGAACTATAAATAATATTAAAATCGAATTATACCCCTATGATGAATGCGAAAATGATAGACAGTTTTATTTAAAAAATAATATTATAACTCAGAATGAATACAACACACTTGTTAAGTTTAATTTTAGACCAATTATAAGCCGCTTAAAGACTCTTTCTACAGTTGTTGACTGCCACCCCAAACCTAAAGAGAATTAACCCACCTTAGACACAAGCAAGGTCACAGCAAAAAAGCACATAACGAGACCGGAAAAGATTGAAATATAGCGAGCTTTGTTTTGTAAAAATCCGGATGCTTTGCGAGCAAGTAAAAGATAAGTTAACATTGATAAACACGTAACGATAATTTGAATAATACACAACGTAATAAGTTGAGAAAATGCTTTCTCATCCTGCGTTATAAACTGTGGAATAAGGGCAACATATATAAATAATACTTTTGGGTTCGTGATACAGCATAAAAAGGCTTCACTAAAAAGAGCTTTTTTCGACCGCTCTGCAATTGATTCGGTTAAAGAAAATTTTAGATTGCCTTTGCTCATAAAAGACTTAATTCCCAAATAAAATAGATACAAAGCACCGACTATTTTTAGTCCCATAAAAAAATTGGGTGATATTTTTAAGACACCACCAACACAAAATACAGTGACTGCGGCAAAAAATAAAAGAGCAAAAGCAGTACCTGGAACCGCAAATAAAGCATTATTTAATTTATACTTTAAGCCATTGTTGATCATGAGGACAACATTTGGCCCTGGTGAATAAGCAAGTGCCAAAACTGTCCAAGTAAACAACAAATAAACATTTAAATTTTCCATATATTTCCTTATTAAACTAATTTGTCATGAAAACGATCGAGCAAAGGGGTAAAATTCATATTTTTAATTTCGAAATAAATGCGTTCAATTCCTTTTGACTTTCCTTTACGCTTGATATGAATATCACCCACATCATACAGAGCATCGAGGTGAGTTCCGCCACAAGGAATGGAAATGCCATTCATCCTCCAGATTCGGCATTCTGGCTCACCGGGAATTTCAACCATTTCAACCTTGTCTTTATTTAGAATAGACTTCTCAACGAATGACTTTATAAACTTTACATCATCTTCAAGAAATTTTTCAACTCCAACATCAAACCGGCCACCATCATTGCCAATAAGGCAGCCAAAAGTCGTTTCAGGAACTGTACTTCTGAGTTCTGTCATACCCATATACACTACATGTGATACTGTGTGACTTATGGTCAATTCACAACGGTTTTTCAGATCGATTTCGACTTCAATCTCTCCAGAATCTGGCAATAAGTCAAAATTTTCTTGCGCTAGAGTCAAGCGAACTTCTCCCTCAACATTTATCAGAGGAAAATCTTTTCTAACGACTGAGCGCCCTATTCCTACAGACTTTTGTGTGTCAATAAAAGGTAAAATTAAATCTTTATATTTAACCACTCCTTTATCTCCCAACTGACCGCCTCCTTCCGGATAGGCAATGGATCGCGCCAATGCGATTGTATTGCAGTCTCTTTTTTCAAATTGGGAGATCGCTCGTCTACTGTATGGGAATTGATAATAGAGTTTTTCTGTTTTATAAGTCATAAAATTCCTTTCAAACATGTGCGAATTCTTTGTAATAAATCTTCTAAATTCACCGTTGCATCGGGACTGAGTCGAATGCATTCATTTCTAATTTTTGCAATGACGCCGAATTCAAGCAGTTTATTATAAATTTCCAAAGTATCAATATTTTCTAAGGTAAATGACACAATACCTGAGCATTTATCTTCTTCAATTGGTGAATGAACATTTGCTCCATAACTTAATAATAGCTGAGTTATAGCAAAAGAATTTTGTTTTATTTTTTTTACGACAATATCATAGTTTTCATTTAATAATTCTGATATTGCACTCTGTAAACTTATAAATGAAACTCCACTTAAAGTTCCTAATTCAAATCTTAGCAATGTATGATCAATTTGACGATTTTTGCAATCGTACTGATTCCGATCTGAAAAACTATTGTAGCCAAAAATAGTTTGTTCTATGAGCAAATTCATTCTCTCTGAAACAAGAGCAAACGCAGCTCCCTCGAGGGCACGAAGCCATTTGTGGCCAGCAGAAATAAAAAAATCAATTTCGTGAATGTCAAAATCAATTGCGCAGGAACCAATTCCTTGCACAGCATCCACAGCAAAAATTACGTTGTTTTTTCGACACCATTGTGAAAGTTCTTTTAGATTATTTTTATAGCCATTCCAATAATTCACCCATTCTATCAACATAACATCAATTTTTACATCTTGTAAATCTTTAACTTTAATTTCACCTTTATCATTTCCAATCTCGATTACTTTATAATTATTTTTTTCAAAAGATAATTTTATACCACCAATTGTTGGAAAATATTCTTTTGGAATGGCAATAACACTTCCTTCTTTCAGTTTTAATTGTGAAAGTATGATACTCATAGCATCGGTTGTTGAAGTATAAAAAAGAACACTATTCTGCTTATTTTTTAAAAGTTCTGAAATTTTTACGCGGCACTCTTCTACTTTTTCCCAACCACTTTTATAGCCTGTTAAATAAAAATTATTTTCCTTATAAGAGTTTATAAACTCCATAACAACTGAGTGCGTTTCAGAGCGCAGTTGGCCAACAGATGCTGTATTTGCATAAATCATTTTCAATACCTATTTTAAATTTTAAGAGCACAATTGATTTCATCTGTATAGGTTTCTCCTCTATCAGGAGAAATGATTAGAACTATTTCGTTTGTATTACATTGCTTTAAAAGTTGTTTTTTAGCAATACTCAATGCTAAACATGTACTCATACCAACTGTATAAGAATTTCTGTTTGTGAATATTTTCATTTCATGCAGTGTTCTATAAATATTAGACACAAGAATTTCATCGATATATTTTGCCGCTTCTAAAAATGTCAAACATATTTCATCTTCAGAACCCACACCCCGACATGTTGATAATTTATATGTAATTGATCGTTTTGCCTGATTCACAATGCTACTCGAAATATCACAACCAACTATTTTTGTTGCAAATCCATTTTCTTTAAGTGCGAGGCTTACCCCTGCAAGCAGCCCCCCAGTACCGACAGGAGCTACAACATACTTTGGTTTGATCTGCATTGCTTTAAGATCGTTTACCAATTGCATTCCTAAAGTTTCTTTAAATGCATTTATAAGATCTAAATTATTATGTTGATCAAATGAATACCAACCTTCTTTATCAATTAGATAATTTAATTCTTCTATACGGACAGAATTATTTTTTACCATTTTAAAGCAACCATTTTTGCTCTCGACTACTTTTGCTAAATAGGGATGAGGAACTTTTGTCGTAATAAACTGAGTTTTCCCTTTTGCTAGATGTACACAATGTGATAATGCCATTGACCAAGAGCCACTGCTTCTATCTGCTACTTTAGAAAGGTCGATTTTTTTATCTAACGCCTTTTTTACTAAGTATGCTGCGGAACGAAATTTATGATTGTAATTCAGCGATCCTCCTTCTAATTTTATATAAATACGTTCGTCATCGGGAGATTGAACAAGAGGAGTCTGCAAATACATAATTCTGTTTAAACAATCTATACTGTTCATAGTTTTTCCTAAATAATATTCTAAAGACAAATAACTTCATCACAATAAAGGTGTTGTTTATTTAAATAAAATTCATTTAATTCTAATGAATCACATATTATTATATTTTGATTATTATAAGTCAAAACTTTTTCTATATATTTCTCTTGTGATTTTTCTTCGTTGTAGAGTAATACTTTTGAACAGACTTCTACACCTGTAAAATGATTAGGCAAAGCTAATAACCCTTCTTGAATATAGTACTTATCACTCTGTACATAAACATACCCACTTAGAAATGAAAGACCCAAACTTTTATTCTGCATTGTTTGAATAATATCAATTTGTAAATTTTTTACATTCGATCGATTACTTATAGCTTGTAAAAGTGACAAAATATACAAACAACATATATCGTCAGTATTGCCAATTTTATTTCTCAGATAGTTTAGTAAAATATTAAAATTTTGTGGCAATTTATCAAGCAATTCTCTTATATAAATATTTTCACTTATCAACGAACAAGAGTAGTCATAGATTTTTAAAAAATCATTATCTATCTCGACTTTGAATGAAATATTTAAATCTGAATTTGTAACTGGAATAATAACTTCTAGATCCTGACTAACTATAGGTAAATAAGTATTATAAAATTTTATTTCCATTTTATTTCTCACACATCATATGACATGATTTTTGAATAAGTACTTCTGTAAATTTCAAATGCAAAATTCTTTCTATTCAAAATATTTACAATATTACTTTTTTTAATATTATATTCAGGATCTGTTATATTTAAAATAATCCCGATAGCTGTCCCAGAGTGAGCAACACATACCCCACAAGCTCGATTCGCCAAACATATTTCTAAGATTTCGTCAAAATTCTTTTTTGGCAAATAATTCTGACTGATTTGTGCACTCATTGTAGCACATTTCCCTAAAATTTCAGTATTCCTAATCTTTAGAGCAAACTTAAGCTGCTGATAAATTATTTCAAATTTTCTTAATTCATCATTGCTGTATTTTATATTTTTTGAATTAAATTTTAAAGTATCAACCTCGCCTTCTTCCATTATACCAATTATTTCAAAAGGGATAAAACCTAGGCTTTCCTTTAGTAGGCAGTCATGATGATAATAGGCATTAAAACCAGAATACATCACACCATCCGTTGGTTCGACCTGACGGCAAATTGAGGAAATCAAATCACGCTCACTCTCTTCATCATATTTTTCATTATGCAATATAGCTTTTAAAGTAGCGACTATATCAGCTGAGCTAGAAGCTAGCCCTTTGCCACGAGTCAATTCTGAAAGAATTACAAGTGAATAATTTCCTTTTTTTCCTAATTTCTCTCTTAATATATCAGCAGCTCGATAGCTTTTTGCATAAATATCTCTGTTATCAAGAATAGTTCCTTCAAGATATTTTACGCAAGAAAATTTTTGAATTGGAAGCGTAACTAGAAAAGGTTTAGAATGAATAACTCCTTGGATAAGTTCACCAAAGGTACCGTTACAAACAGCTTGTGATTGAGTGTGCATATATGTATTAAATCTTTCTATAGAATAATAAAAAAATTCTTCAAATATCAAAAAGTGAATATTTAATCCTATAAATTACATTTCATAACAATTACATTTAATGAACTACTCTTAAAGATTTTTCAGTGCAAGATTATTTATTAAATTTTTTATTTCATATTTTTATATAGACTTCCAATTATTTTAATAGAAATTATGATATTTTTCAAATTCATAATTCCTAGATTACCATAAATAATATCTGCTTAAATTAATTTCTTAAGGCAAATAAGAAATTTGATTAAAATATAAATGTAAGTCTTTTTTATTTTATCCACGATTATTTCTAAAATAATATATATTAAGTATTATTTTATTTTTTATAAAAAAATTCTAATTTTTGAACAAGATAAATTCACCAACTCCTTCCTTAAGAGCATCTTCAATTCTTAGAATTTTGTGAAATAGAATAAAAACAGAAGCTTAATAGAAATAATGAATTTAATTATATATGTGCTATATCATTTAGAATAGAAAAATTTGTGCATTGCAAGAATTGTAGATGGAGATAATACATCAGGCCTGGTTTCTTCGCTGATACCGAGTGAGGAAGCTAATTGCCAAAATTCACTCATTTTACCCGGATTTTTTTCCTCAAGCTGCTGAAGCTGCGCATGCAAAGCTCTTCTTAGCATTTTTCGCCGCGCGCTAAATAAAACAGTTGTAAAAGAACTAAAAGCATTGTCTTCTTCTTGAGTTGGAAATGAAAAGCTCTTCGGACTAAGCAAAACAATAGCAGAATCAACTTTCGGCTGAGGAACAAAACATTTTGCAGGGACGACAAAAAGTTTTTTGACTTCAAAAAAAAGTTGAATACGTACGCTCAAGCGTCCGTAATCCTTTGTTCCTGGCTTTGCCTGAAGCCTATCTGCAACTTCATTTTGCACCATGAAAATGCCATGTGTATAAAATTTATAATATTTACAAAACCAAAAAAGAATGTCACTTGTAATATAATAAGGTAAATTTCCAACGCAAATACATTTTTGCTCTAAACTAAGAGAACGATCTTCACTTGGATCCCATTTTAAAATATCAGTCTGCACAACTTGAAATTGCTCTTTATAATCTTTTGCTAAAGTTTCATTTAACCCTTGCACTGATCGTTCGTCTTTTTCTAGTGCTGTTATTTTTATATTTTTTTGTAGAAGAGGAAGGGTCAATGCACCTGATCCTGGACCAATTTCATGCACATATTTTTGTTCTTTTTCACTAAAAAGTGTATTAATAGAACTGGCTATTTTTTCAACTACGTTTGCATCTCTTAAAAAATTCTGACCAAGGGATTTCTTTGCGTGAAGATGAAAAGCATGGTCTGCTTTCTCTTTTTTGAATTCTTTTTCTTTTTTGAATTTACTGCGCATAGCCGTCCTGCCAGTTGAAGGTTTAGAGGAGATGACTCCAGTCATTGCTTTGCAAGAAGGAGAGTTCGGTGTCAAGCAATCCTTTTAGACTTTACGAATGTCCAGCAACACGTTCCGACAGAATCAAGTTTATGCTAGAAGAGTTAAGCATCCCATATGATTTAAAATTGATTGACCTCGCAAAAGGGGATCACAAGACCAGTGAGTTTTTAAAATTAAATCCTTATGGTGCCGTTCCTGTGCTTGAAGACATAGAGAAAAAGCTTTTTATATCTGAATCAGGTGCTATCTGTGAATATATTGCAATGAACTATAAACAAAAGCTTTATTACCCCAATGAAATGAGCGATGAATTTATTCGATATAAAGAACTTATGTATTTTGCTGTCAGTTCTCTAGATCCTATCTGTTTAACTATTTTGCATCATGCAAAATCGCTTGCTCCTGAAAATCGATCGGTATATCTTCTTGAAGATGCCATTAAGAATTTCTCTTATTGTGCACAATTCTTAGAACATGCGCTAAAAGATAAAACTTATGTACTTGGCAACAGTATAAGCACACCGGATTTTATCATTGCAGCAACACTGATTTGGGTCAAAGAAGAAGTTGCAAAACACCCTATACTGCAAAAGTATATCGAAAATATTTTAAAACTGCCTTCTATGATAAAAGTACGCAATGATATTAAAAACCGACTTAAGTAGCAAAAATTAAAAAGGCCTTAATAAATGTCTCGGCAAATGAATTATATTTATAAAGCAAGAAATGAATTAGAAATTTACATAAAAAATAAACATATTCAATATGAACATGGAAATACTCCTTTTGGATATTATTTTTGTGTCTTTGAAAATCAAAATATTTTACACTTAATTTTTATTGATGAGATTGACTTAAAAAATACGATTGAAAATTACACTAAGAAATATCGTTTGGCCTTATCTTTTGCACCTTCTGCCAATTCTCATATTTTTGATAAAGATTTAAATATTTTAAAAGAAAATATGCATTTTATTTTATTTGGCACTCCCTTCCAAATAAAAGTCTGGCAATCACTTCTTTCAGTACCTTTTGGCAGTCATATGACATATAGCCAATTAGCTATGAATGCCAATTTACCTAACTCATGTCGAGCTGTCGCAAATGCAATAGGCGCGAATCCAATTGCTTATTTTATTCCATGTCACCGCATTCTGCGCAAAGATGGTGGACTTGGTGGATATCGTTGGGGAATAAATAGAAAAAAACTTATGCTCAGTTTTGAAGAAAATAAGATAATATCTTCTGTTTGAACAATGAAAAACTCTAATATTTATTAAGGAGAAAATATGGAAATTGCTACTTTCGGCGCTGGATGTTTTTGGGGAGTAGAAGCAAAATATAGAACAATTAAAGGAGTTATTTCAACCGAAGTTGGATATTTGGGGGGCACTCTTAAAAATCCAACTTATGAAGATGTCTGTACGGACAAAACGGGTCATGCTGAAGTTGTTCAAATCACTTTTGATCCTAACGTTGTTAAGTATTCTGATTTACTTGATGTATTTTGGAAATGCCACAACCCAACGACGTTAAATAGACAAGGCCCAGACATTGGCACGCAGTATCGATCAGCAATTTTCTATCACAGTGAAGAGCAAAAAATTATTGCTGAAAAGTCGAAACTCAATTTAGAAGAAAAGCATGTGTATAAAGAGAAAATTGTTACAGAAATAACCACTACCTCAACATTTTATAAGGCCGAAGAATATCATCAACAATATTTAGAAAAAAAAGGACTTGCAAACTGTCATATTTAAAACAAAAAAAGCGTTGATTTATCAACGCTTTTTTTGTTCTTTTTGGTTGGAGACGGGCTGCTGCTCAGGCTGTTTTTGACTATTGGCCTGATTCGCAGTGGCAGCTTTTTTATTCTTATCTTGCTTTGGTTTTTTCTTACCATCTTTACCTGGCATCGAAATCTCCTTTTCAAATGTTATGTTAAAGTAACTATAATAACGTAAGCGATGTCAAATTAGATTGCAATGAGGATATAAAATTTATTTTATGTCGAAAATAAAAATCAGAAGGCCTGCCGTTCGGTGCCGACCTTCTGCGTCGTTCTTCTGAGGAAGAAAAGTGGAATGTAAATGTAAGTGAGGACAATGCTAAGGCGAGAGATCAAAGGTAGGGATTTTTTTATAGGTTGGAATAGAAACCTTAATCCGAACACGTTTGTTTCTGGGTGTGTTATAAACTCAAGTAATTTTAAAATGCAAGTTCTGATTTATGACTTCACAAAAAAATAATAATTTATTTCTCAACTGCTGCATAGAAAAATGCTTTTGTTCTTAGTTTTTTCCTCTACTTGTCCCTCTGAGACCTTTTTCAAGTTGATTCTTGTCAATAAATTCAGCAATATAAATTATTTGGGATTTTTCATACTTCTAAAATAGCTGCTCGTTCGTATAACAAATAACTCGAGTTTTTATTGTTTTTAAACCAATTGGGAGGTAGAGTATCGCAGACTCTCTGTAAAATTAACACTCAGATTTCCTTCACAGAGAGATTAAAAAATTAAATATGACTGTGAAAAAAAAGTTAAAGGTTATGGAGCTTTTTTAATTTTTCAATAGTTTCTTTTTTTCCTCTTATTTTATAACTAATTCCTTCGTTTTCATATTTTTCTAATAATACACGAAATAAACTTCGGATTTCACCAATCACGCCTTGCACATTATAAGGAACAAATAAATCCACCTCAAGCATATCTTTTTCAAAAAAATCTCGAATAAAGTGATGCATAAATTCAATATCCTTTTCATTTTTAGTGGAGATGAGAAGGGCATCAGGATAGTCACTTTTTAATTGCTGAATTTCTTCTTTACTGAGTTTATCAATTTTATTTAAAATCAAACGTGCAGGCGTTTCATCAGTCACGCCTATTTCTTTCAAGACAGTTTGGGTCACTTCAAGCTGAGATTTCCATGATATATCTGAAGAATCCACAACAAATAAAAGCAAAGAAGCATTCATTGCCTCATCAAGGGTTGAGCGAAAAGAGGCGACCAAATCATGTGGGAGTTTTTTTATAAAACCAACCGTATCTGAAATTAAGATCCGCGGCTGGGTTTCAGGATAAAGGGTACGAACAGTCGTATCGAGGGTCGCAAACAATTTATCTGCGACAAGAACCTCACTGCCTGTAAGCTTTCTCATAAGTGAAGATTTACCAGCATTGGTATAGCCAACTAGCGCAACACAGGGCTGTTCCGAACGCCTTGCTCTTCTGTTACCTTGTTCTTTTTGGATAGCTGCAATTTCACGTCTTAGCTCTGCAATACGATCACGAATCCTGCGTTTATCAATTTCAACATCGGTTTCACCCGAGCCACGTGCGCCTGCTCCACTTCCCTGTCTTTCACTTTGCCCAGCTTCTCGAATTCTGGGTGAAAGATACTTCAGTTTGGCAATTTCAACCTGAAGGCGTGCTTCACGGGTCTTTGCATGACGACTGAAAATCTCAACAATAACCCCAGTTCTATCAAGCACTTCTACTCCAAAAGCACTTTGCAAATGCGTGATCTGTGAAGGAGTCAGCTCACAGTCAAAGACCACAGCCTCTGCTTTTTCTAAAATTTCATCCTGCTCTTCATTTTCTTCATCTTTATTTTCTGGAAATGCTTCCGCTGGTGCACTCTCAATTTCATCTTCTGCTGACTCCTGCTCAGCTTCTGCCTTTAATTTTGCTTTATTTTTCTTAACGGGCACAGCGGATTTCACTATTCCAGTTCCACCTGTAATTTTGGCAATTTCTTTGAGCTTACCCTCTCCTAAAGGCACAGCTCCTGACAGATTGGGACGTCTCTGCTGAGTTGAGCCGACAACCTGAAAACCCAGAGTCTGTACCAGTCTCTCAAGCTCTTTTAATGATTCTTTATTTTCAATATCGCTTGTTCCTGGTAAAGAAATACCAACAAGAATGGCTTTTAAAACCTTATTATTTTCATTTTCAAGCAGCATAAATACCTTTAATATTAAATGAACTGGTTCAACCAAATTACTGTGTAATTATGGATGGAGTTTCGTGATTCGGAGCATTGACGGCATTCCTAAGCACAAAGTCGCTCTCCGCCAGCTAGCACCAACTTTATCGTAAATATTTAAAAAACCAAGAGCATTTCTGAGTAAAGAGAGAGTGTGTACGATTTATAAAAATCCTGAATAATTGACTTGAAGAATTTTTCAAGAATTTAATCCGTCTAAAAATAGAATAAGTATTCATAATCCTCTTTATTTGACTATAAAAGTAACAACATTAAATTATGATTAAAACTTGACAACTAATTCCTTATTTGAAAACTAATAAAAGCAAAATGAAATGATTTTATTTCATTTTGCTTTTATTTTTTGCTTTTGTTTTGCTTTATTTTATTAAAAATACGTGACAATAAAATAACCAAGTCAAAAAATAGAAATGTTCTTTTAAAGAGTGACAAAATAATTGCTACTCTTTAATAAAAGGAGGATTGTTACATTATGATTTTTTTAGAGTTTACCATAATCATTGCCTGCCTATTGCTGGGCACTCGATTTGGTGGTTTAGGTCTGGGCGTTATTTCTGGAATAGGTTTGCTTTTATTAACATTTGTTTTCGGCCTTTATCCTGGAGAACCACCTGTGAATGTCATGCTGACAATCATGGCCGTGATTGCCTGTGCATCCATTCTGCAAACAGCTGGAGGACTCAATGTCTTAATGCGTTTTGCAGAAAAACTTTTACGTAAGCACCCAAAATATATTACCATTTTAGCCCCCCTTGCCACTTGGACTTTAACAGTGCTTTGCGGTACGGGCCATGTCGTTTATACGATGTTTCCTATTATTTACGATATTGCAATTAAAAAGAATATACGTCCAGAACGCCCAATGGCTGTCGCATCTGTGGCTTCACAATTAGGAATTTGTGCTTCACCTATGTCCGTCGCCGTTGTCTCTATGATATCCATTTTAGGCAGTGCACATGGATTAACGCATGTGATTAGCTTGATCGATTTATTAAAAGTTGCCATCCCTTCTTCATTTGTTGGTGTTTTAATTGCCGCAATTTGGAGCTTGCGTCGTGGCAAGAATTTAGAAGACGATAAAGAATTCCAAGAAAAAATCAAAGATCCCGAAAATGAAGCTTATATTTATGGAGGCGCTAAAAGCACTTTACTGAATGAAAAATTTTCAAAACATGCTTATCTTTCACTTATCATATTCTTTTTTGCAATTGCCATTGTTGTTCTTTTAGGGGCATTTGAATTTTTAAGACCACATATTATGGTAAATGGTAAAGAAAAAATTCTATCAATGAATTTAAGTATTCAAATGTTAATGCTTGCAGCAGGAGCATTTATATTGATGTTTTGTAAAGTTGTTCCAAGAGAAATTCCGAATAGCGCTATTTTTAAAGCAGGAATGGTTGCTGTTATTTCTGTTTTTGGCGTCGCGTGGATGGCAGATACATTTTTTCATGCACATTTTCAGTTATTAGAACACATTTTAGAGGACGTCGTTAAAACAAAACCTTGGACATATGCGATCGTTTTATTTCTAGTTTCAAAACTTGTTAACAGCCAGGCAGCTGCTATTGCCGCCATTGCACCTATGGGAATGAGTTTAGGCGTTGATCCCAAAATTATGGTAGCCTTTTTACCTGCTGCATATGGTTATTTTGTGCTCCCCACCTATCCAAGTGACTTGGCTTGTATCGGCTTCGATCGATCAGGCACAACCTCAATTGGCAAATATGTTATAAACCACAGCTTTATTATTCCAGGTTTAATTGGCGTATCTACAAGTTGTTTTATAGGATATTTCTTAGTGAAAATAGCTTTTTAAATCAAAAAAGTGGAGCCCATGTCCGGGCTTGAACCGGAGACCTCTTCCTTACCAAGGAAGTGCTCTACCGCTGAGCTACATGGGCAAAAACATTGATTTGGTCTTAGCGGATTTAAATAAACTTTTGCTTGGGGGAAAATACTCTCAACCACAAGAAAAGGGCTAAGGTCGAAGAATTGGAGCGGGTGAAGGGGCACGATCCCTCAACATTCAGCTTGGAAGGCTGACGCTCTAGCCAATTGAGCTACACCCGCAAAGGGAAACTTTGGGAAAATGGTGGGGAGGGGCAGATTCGAACTGCCGAAGTCGTAAGACAGCGGATTTACAGTCCGCCCCATTTAGCCACTCTGGAACCTCCCCGAGAAATATGGAGCTGGCTAAGGGAATTGAACCCCCAACCGCCTGATTACAAATCAGGTGCTCTACCAATTGAGCTAAGCCAGCCTACATCTCAGTGAAGATGTGGTTAAACTATGACAGCCGATCTTGTCAAGCAAACTTATAAAAAAAAATTGTCTTCCTCTCAGATCGCTTTGAAGCCGTTAAAAAAAACCTTGCAAAAAACGGAATTATTTTCCCAATTATTGTTTGACTATTATAATTCAATCTTATTTATGCAAAAATAAAATAATTGAAAACATCTCTCGCTTAGCGATATGGAGGCATTATGAAGCTCGGTGTCCGCAAGAGCCTGCAGGACAAGCTCAAAATCATTTTCCTAATCGGAGCCCACCTCATTCTGGCAGAAACTGCGCCCCTCTCATGCCACGCACAGCAGATGTACACCAGCGACGAAGACATGCATGACATTTTTCTTGCTGGCGGCTACGGAGCACTGTTTGGTGCTCTTATGGGAACAGCTATTCTTCCTTTTCTCTCAAGTTCGCCGCTCGACAACCTCAGAATTGTCGCAGGAGGCGCTTCCATAGGCTTTATGATGGGAAGTGCTTATGGTATTTACGCTGTTTCACACAACAAAAAGAATTCATACTTTAATTATGCTCCAGAACCTGAAGATAATTATTATTATAGCATGCCCCCTACTGTTCCCAATCAGGGCAACAACACAATAAAAAGCAATTCAGATAAACAAACTGCTCATACTTTACGCCCTCTCCCCAAAGCAGGCGCTCTTGTTGTTGGTGAAGGAGATCGGATTGCCTTTGCAATACCTGCATTTTGGATAGGCCAAAATCAATTTGGAATCATGCTTGCTTCGCTAAAATTTTAAATCTTCATAAAAAATTTAACCATTAAAAATCTATCTCCGACTCGCTTTTAAAATTTTATACTGATAAATAAATAAAATGTATTTTTTCATCAAATGGGGTTTTTATGAATGTACATTATTTTAGTCCTGGCCCAGCACGCTTACCTGACGAGGTTCGCAACCAAATAAAAGAAGAACTGCTCGACACCTTTGGTATAGGTGTCAGCATTATGGAAATATCGCATCGCTCAAAACAATACGAACAACTCAGTCAAGAAACACTTGCACTTGCTAGAAAAACATTCCAAGTCCCAGACACGCATTCCTTACTTTTTTCGGTCTGTGGCGCTCAACAACATTTTTCGCTGCTTACGCAACATTTATCAGCACCAGAAGATGAAATTGCATACACTAATACTGGAGTTTGGTCACATTTAGCATGCGAAGAAGCTTACGCCAGCGGACGAAAAGTACATTTAGTTTATGATGGCAGACCCAACTACTCAACCTTGGGCAATCCTAAAGATTGGAAAATTCCTAAAAAAGCTAAATACGTACATATTACAGTAAACAACACAGTGTATGGCACGGAGTACAAAGAAATCCCAACATTTGGTGACATTCCAGTCGTACTAGATATGACAAGCTCATTGGGAGCTCGTACAGATATCCCTTGGGAATCCACAGCTTTGGTCTATGCCAGTGCACAAAAAAACTTTGGAATAGCAGGCGCCTCTGTCATTATTATCCGCAATGATCTCCTAGAAAAAAGCAGAGAACTCACAAAATTTGACAAAGTAGGCAAGGCTCTTACCTATCATGCTGTATTTGATGCCAAAAGTGCATTGAACACTCCTCCCGTCTTTCCTATTTTTGCCATGAACAAAATGCTGCATTGGATTGCTTCTTGCGGTGGTATTTCTACAATGGAAAAATGGGCAAACGAAAAAGCTAAAATGGTTTACAGTGAGATTGATGCTGGCTTTTATTTATTTAATGTCGATAAAAACTATCGTTCACGACATAACTTTGTTTTTAAATTACCCTCAGCAAAGCAAGATGAACATTTTATCCAAGAAGCACAGAAAAACGGTATTCTTGAAATCAAAGGCTACAAAAGCTTAGGAGGCATACGCGCATCAATGTACAATGGAGTGAGTCTAGAATCTGCCTCTATATTTGCAGAATTTATGCGTGAATATCGTAAAAATTTTGGTTGATATGTGCCAAAAATTTTTGCCAAAAGAAAAAATTCATTTTTGAACAGAGCAAAGCCGCATTCTCGCTCCTTTAGGGGCAAAAAGTTCAACGTTATTTAATACTCAAAATTTTTTCTATCAAATAATTTGTTACTTTTTTAACAAGATTTTTTCAAGTTGTCTTGTATTTAAAATAATATCTTCTAATGTTTTTTTCTTTAACGTATTGATAAAACTCTGAGCAGCTTCTGCAATATGAGGTTTTAATAAACAAATGCTTTGAATGACGCAGCACTTTTTGCCTGGATCAAAGCACTCGACGATATAAAAATGATTTTCAATCTTCTCAATAACCTCACCTATATTTATTTTTTCCGGCGTTTGCGCAAGTAATATACCTCCACCGCGTCCACGCTGCGTATTTATATAAGCAAGCTCTCCTAATTTGTGCACGATTCTTGTCAAATGATGCGCTGATATTTGATAAGCTTCAGCAATTTCATCTATTGTACTCAGCTCATCTTTTTTCAGCGCTAAATAAATTAAAACTCTTAAAGTATAATCACTCTGCAGCGTAAGTTGCAAAATTTCTCCTAAAAAACACAAGCAATTCAATTTCTTGCCCCATAAGGAGAAGACCGTCTTGCTTAATTTAAGCTCGAAACTACAAATATATCAGAATGAATGTTTGCACCATCCGCACCAGATAAAAAAACGAGTTCTTGAGTTTTGTTAACAAAATCATTGTTCCCACAAATATATACTTTCCAATTAGTTAAGTCTGGAAAGTATTCCTCAACATAAGAACATATATCATTCGTATTCTCTGGATTATCCTCATCCTGTAAAATACACGTATGTACATTAAAATTTTTATTATTTAAACTTAATTCGCATAAAATTTGATTTGCATACAATGAATGCTTATTTAAGCCACCTTGGATCAAATGAATTTCGTTCAAATGATTTTCAAACAATGCTTGGCGAGCAATTCCAATTAAAGGTGCAAGACCCGTTCCAACACCGATTAGAAGCAATTTTTTTTCTCGAGCTTCTTTAGAGTAAAAGCACTGACCAAGCGCTTCAGAGATAAAAAGGGAATCACCAATATGAATTTCATTGAAAAGCCACTCCGTTAACTTACCCTGTTCATAAAGCTTTATATGCAGTTCAATTTCACATATTTCACTATGTAAACTCGCAATAGAATAACAACGCATTTCACCAGTAGGTTTTATTATATTAACATACTGACCTGGAAAAAAATGATAATCAAGCGGATGCTTTATTTTTAAAATAATAATACCAGTAGCTAGAATTATTTTTTCTTGAACAATGCATTCAAATTTTTTTTTGCTATCATTACAATTTTTTATAAAAATATCCTGAGTTGGTTTAGATAAACAAGGAAGAAAATGCGCCTGCATTTTCTCTGCTTCTGAAAGCCCCAGTTGACTATTTAAAGGAATATCTCCTTGCTCAATTTCCATTGTACAACTTTGACAAAGTCCACTTTTACAAAAATAAGGTATGCTTTCATTATTTTCCAACAAACAATCCAGAACTGTCTGTTGCTCCTTTAGCTGATAATTATTCCCATTATAAATGATTGCAACCATGACTATCCCTTTGCGTTATTTTCCAAGCACCAAAGCTCTTGCTGCTTCTGCCTTAGCACTCAGTGTATTTGTAATTTCATCCGGAATAGAAAGTTCAATAAAAGTACTTTGTAAATGTGATAAGACTGCATCAAAATGCGAATCGTTTAAACCGCGTTTAACGAGATGTTCATGACCCGTCTTTAAATCTTTCCCTGTATAATTATTTGGACCATCAAAAAGCAAAGTGAAAAAAGCTTTTTGCTTCTGCATCTGTTTATTCATGTCAATGTCATTAAAAAAATGTTTGATTGTTTGATCTTTTAAAACTTTGCGGTAAAAAACATTAACTGCTTTTTCCATTGCTTTTTCACCGCCCACTTGCTCATAAAAACTATTCATTTCATTCTCCGACGTAAATAAATTGGTCATTGCTGAATCTTTAGCAAATAGTTTCTAAAGATGTATTTTAAATACATCTTTAGAAACTTGATCGCAAGTCTCGCCAGAGAATTTTTCATTTGCATTAATATATATCAAAAATTAAAAATTTTTCACAAATTCGAATCCGTACCAATTTGAAGATGCCTTATCAGCAGGTTGCATAACTTCATCTTTATGACAATATCTTTGCACTCTATAATATTCAGCATAGGTAGTAACAAAAACAAAAGTAATTAGATTGAAATCAAATATATGCGAATAATTTGCAACATCACTTCGCTGCGAAGAAGCTATGTCTTTTTCTAGAACTTTTTTCCAATACCCTTTAATAGTTACATATTCATTCTTCTCATTAACCGCCCATCTCCAATGCATATTATTATTTTTGTAAGCACAGAAAATATATGTGCTCGAAATTCGTTGTTTTGCAAATAGATTAACTGAGGGTAAACAGATAATTACTGATATTATCGACATTTTAAATCGACTCATATAATTTCCCTTTTTTTAAAAAGAATATTCAATTTTTAATTATGATAGAAAGGTAACAATTCCACTAACAAAAGTATCATCATTTATAGCAAAAAGACTCCATCGTTGCAGACTCGAGTCTGCAGGCTGCGCAAAAATATAATTCGATCCGAATTCATTAACACATTTATCTCTTAAAGCTTTTACTTCATCTAGTCCTTTTGTAATAATAAAGTAATTAAAATACAATCCTCGTCTAACAGAAGCCGTGTCCCAATAGCCAGAGACAGTTATTGTTCCTCCAGATAACCAATGCCAATTTTTATTTTCATCAGCACAATAAACATAAGTTTCACCTGCACATGCTATATCGGCAATTGAAATAAGTGACGGGAATAAAATAATTAAAAATATTTTTTTCATATTCACCCGAGATAAAAATATTAAATTTTATTGATAAACTATTAAATCGAACTATTAAAACAAACTAGGGGACTAGAATAATAGATAAATTTTTTTTGTTAAAAAATCAATAGCTAAATGTAATTATTCTAAATAAAATTTTACTCTACCTATAAAATATAAAATGGATTTTTAATTCCTATTTTATAAATATAGCCTCTTAACTAATAAGCCCATCATAACCAATATTTGATTTAAATTATAATTTTATATAAGTTAAAAAAGGATATTTGTAATAGTTCAAATATCTCTAATTAATAAAAAGGAATTTTTTTATGCTTAAAAAAGTATTTATTATATTTTCTTCGATATTAGCTTTCCCAGCATTTTCCAAAGAGTCTAAAATTCCAAAAACGAATACATATGTCTTCTGTTCTCCAGTTAACGCTCGTTCTAGCTGGAGGTGGGCAGTAGATACAAACAATAATTACGTAACCGCAACAGGTTATTGGAAAACAGTCGAACGCGAAGTAAAGATAATATATGGCGTTAGTTATGATCCATTTACCTATGTTTTTGTTATTAATTCAAGTGAATATAAAAGAATAATTAGCTATTGCGAAAAAGATGAGTTTATTCAACCTGCTGATAGTTTCACATCCTCATGGTATGCATTTTCGGTAGAGTCCAATTAAAAGTAAAGCGTTTTAAAAGAAATATATATAAGCAAGTTCAGCTACAAAAATTATGAATTCTTTGATGATTCTTTTATAATCTCATGTCATTGATTGCTGGAATCAATCTCTGCTCTCAAAATATATTTAAATGATTCTTGAGACAAATTTCATCCTCCTGTCTATCCACATGTGGCTAAAAGCTTAGAGCAACCTGCACAACATTTTCCCGCGCCAGATGACTTCGCACTAATTCATTTTCAGCAACATACACTCCAGTTGCCTCCACTTATCCTGCATCACCGACAGCAGCACCAAGTTTTAAATTATTTGAGTTTAATTGCTCATTTTTGCGATGATAATTTCCTATTTTTTTTACTACGATTTTATTTGATTTATTTTTTTGATAATCTCTTCCATGCCTTTTAAATCTAACATTTAAATAATTCGATTCATTCTTAAAAATCTCCTCCCTTTCTTTTTTAAATTAAAATGAAATTCACACATAACAAATGAATTATTTATATGCTTTAATTCTTTATTTGCAATTTGATATTTTCCATCTATTGTTACAAATTTTAAACTTATACTAAATTCATTATTTTGCTCCTTTACTTTTGGTCCATCAATAGTATAGATGACAATTATAGCTTTATTTTCATTAACTTCATCGTTTTATGCTAATAGATCAATGTCAAATCTTTTAGGAAAACTAATTGTAATTAGATCTTTTGAAGCCGAGATCAATTCAACTCTTTCTGACCGATTATTCTCTTTTAAATGTATAAAATCTTTCGAGGAAGTTCTGTACCCCTTAGCAAAAACACTTGAATAAAAAGTCAACTGACTCGTAAATAAACAAAAAAACACACAAAGAATTCGCATAAAAAAGACCTTAATATTTTTAATTGTAAAAAAAATTATCATAAATGAAGGAAAATATTGATAGCAATAATTTTTAAATTAATCGACATTCTTTCTATTAAATTTAAGGATATTTTTTACTAAAATTCAATATTAAATTAAAATATCTTTACTTGCTTATAAAAATAATATATTTAAAAAAACCTTCTCCAAAAGAAAGTATCTATTTACTTGAAAGCAATATTATATGACAAAAAACTTTTATTTTCTCCTGACAGGTTACACCTTTTCGTTAACTGCTGATTGGCTCTATCGCTTAGCAGTGCCCATGCTTGTTTATAAATTAACTGCATCATCTTTTAACACGGCACTTACATATGCTTTGACAATGACTACCTATTTAATATTTAGTCCCTTTGGTGGTGCCATCGCATATAGTTTTGACAAAAGAAAAATATTAATTTTTGGTGATTTTTTTGGTTTTATTTTTTCGATTATCTTTGCAATATATATATCTTCAGGAGTGCAAAATTTCATTCTTTTTTATGTCATCATTTTTTTAATTGCATCGATTCCTCCCATGTATCATCCCACATTTCAAAGTTTTCTCCCTTCAATCGTTGAGCCCAAAGATCTCGTCAAAGCAAATTCAATGCTCTCGTCTGCAGACAATTTGATGACTGCCTATGGCCCTATTTTTAGTGGAATATTAATTGCAGCCTATCAAATAGAAGTGATTATTATGCTGACAGTCATACCATTTTTCATCCCTTTTATTTGCGTTCTATCGATTAAATATAAAAGTGAAAAGCAGAATAAAAATATGCTTGCTGTTAAAAAGATTTTCCAAAATATTGCAGATGGTTTCATATACACAACAAAAAATAAAGTCATTTTCTCTTGCTCAATCCTCTTTTTCTTTCTCAATTCCGCTATCAATTTAATCAATTGCAATCTCAGTTTTATTCTACAAAATAAATTCTCTGCCCAAGCCTTCGACTTGGGAGTTTCCTATTCCATTATCCATTATAGGTGCAATGGGAATTGCTGGTTCTTTGCTTGCACAAAAAATAATTAAAATGTTTAGCTATGGTGTCGTTCTGCTTGGTGGAAGCTTTTTCAATGGAGTTATACTCCTTGTTATTGCAAGCTTGAATTTAAAATCTATCTATGCCTTGGCCTTTCTATCGGGCACAAATGTATGCGTTATCTCTATAATAATCGTTTGTTTTTTCACGCTACGACAGAAATTAATCCCCAAATTTTATCTTGGGCGAGTGATATCTATCACACGAATGATCTCTTTCATGGCTATACTTATATCGTCTATAATTGCTGGATATTTCATGCAGATAAATTATACCTATCAAGAAATATCATTTATAAGTGCTATTATTTGTTTTACATCTGCGGTGATTGGCCTAAAGTCACCTCTTTATAATAAAGAAAAGTTAGAAATGCTACAGACTCCTTTAAAATAAAATTATTTAAATAAATATATTTATTAATTTAGATAATACATAGAAATTTTTTAATTACTTCACTACAACAACGATTGAAGTCGCAGCTGAGTGGGCAGAAATCAAAGCATTTTCTGGAGTATTTCCTGTAGCAATCACTTGGGCAACTTGCCCCATCATATCGTTTGTTTCTTTTGCGTAGTCACCTACTTTGAGCCCAGGTATCACTTGCAAAACATTTGGAAATAATGCGGCCAATTCCATTCCTTTTATACTTTCTATCACACCCGGTTTTTGTGAATAGACTGTATAGCAGGCAGCACCTTTCATATTATTATAATCTAATTCTATCTCTTTCCATTCAAATAAATTTTCAATTAACAGTTCATAGACATTTTGGTTTAAGCTATGAGACATTAACTTCCCAAGCTGTCCACCGCCTAAGCGAGCATTTATTTCTACCAAATAAACTTCGTCTTTCCCCAAAATATATTCAATATGACTGTAGCCAAATTTATACTCAGTTTTATCGAGAATAAATTTAGTATATTCTTCAAGTTTATTTTGTAAAATATTTTCGTAACGGCAAGGAAATGCATAGCCAAGTTCAACAAAATATGGCTGTGGTCCCATCAGTCTGTTTGTAACACCTAAAATATGATGTTTGCCATTATTCGTAAAACTTTCAACTGAAACAACTCGACCCAGTTTAAACTCTTCTAATAATAAATTTGCTTTTGTTTCATTATTAAAAAATTTATCCAGCATTGATAGATCTGTTTCGTTATGAATGATTATTACATCTTTACTACCCGAACCTTTTGTTGGTTTTGCTACAAAAGGGAATGCTAAAGACTTGAGTGAATGAAACAATTCTTCTTTTGTATTGATATAACAATATTTAGGAGAAGGAATCAATGTTTGTGAAAAGAAGTCTCGCATGATTTCTTTATTACGAGCAATTTTCATAGCTTTGCTAGAAGTAAAATTCAACTTCAATTCTTCTGCAACTTCTGCAACGGCTTCGACAAATGCATCTCGTTGAGTGAACAATGCGAATTTTTCTTCTTCATGCGCTAATTTTAAATACTCATCTCGCACCGATGTCTTTTGCCAGTCTACTTGAATAATATTTATTCCTTCAGCCAATTCTGCTGGGCAATTATTTTCAAACCAAGAAATTTCAGCTGTTACAAAATGAATTTTGATACCTTTGCTTTTGGCTGCTTTTATAATCTCAAGCCCAGAACCTGTATGCAAAGTTTCAAACAGAACAAGATTTTTTTTCATAGCATTACCTATTTATTTTAATATATATTAAAAATGTGTCATAGTTGTCTTAGGAACACTGAGTGAATCTATGAGATCATCGCGATAGTTTTCAACGATATTTGGACTTACCTGTGGATCTTCAATGGAACTTAGTAGCTTATAAAGCAATTCTAAATTTGAATCAAGGGGAATATCATTTTCTTTGAGCCATTCATCATTAAATAAAGTGTTTAAATATCTTTCTCCACTGTCACCAAGAATAGCTATTAAAGGTTTTTTATTTTGAATTTCTTGTGAAAGTTTGAGTGCAGTAAGTAAAACAGCCCCCGAAGATACCCCCACAAGTATTCCTTCATTTCTACAGAGTATCCGTGCAGCAATATATGAATCTTCATCACGAATCCGATAAACATAATCAATATTATTTACATTCTTAATATTTCTTGGAGTCCAGCTCAATCCAACACCAGGTATTTTATATGAATGCGACTCACCACCAAAAATAGATGACCCGTAAGCATCAACACAAGTTATATAATATTTTGTTGATTTTTCTGCAAAGTATTCTGCAATTCCTCCTATCTGCCCACCTGTACTTACAGCTGCAACCACCCCCGAAATTTCACCTTGAGTTTGTTCAAAAATTTCTTTTGCAGTTGTTTCTTTATGAGCGATTGAACTGAGAATATTAAAACATTGATCGGGTCGATAAGAGTTTTCAATTTTCCGTGCAAGTTCATTGGCAAGTTGAATTCTTGTTTTATGGTAAGATCCCGCATCATCTTTTTTATCGACTACAATAACTTCAGCTCCATAGGCTTTTATTAATCCAACATTTACATCTGTCGCTTTTGGATCGACGAGAATAATAACTTTATAACCACGAGCTGCACCTATCATAGCTAGGCTGATCCCAAAATTTCCAGATGAAGATTCTATAATTGTTCCTCTAGGTTTTAATAAATTATTTTCTTCAGCATAGTCAATTATATATTTAGCAGCTCTATCTTTTATGCTTCCAGCAGGATTTGTTTTTTCTAATTTTACTTGAACATTGGTTCCACAAAATTTATTTATTTTCTCGATATTTACAATTGGAGTATTCCCTGTGCATTCTAATATATTCATTATAATTTATCCTATATACTTAGTATATTTAAGTCTATTTTTACATTATAAAGCGGGATTAAAAACACATGCCGAGTCGTTTTAACTGGAAATTTTTTTCCAATAAGAACTGTTTCATAGATACTATTTACATCAAATTTTTCATTTGTATTCCAATTTAAAACGTCAATATATTTTTCCCCATAATTCATTACATAACACGGAATTTTTTTTACCCCCATTCTTTTAGCTGCTTCAACTCTATGATGCCCATCCATTATTATATGTGTTTTTTTATCTATAACCACAGGAGATGTCCAAATTCCATCTATTAAAATTTTAGATGATAAAAAATAAATAATATCATTATCTATGTTTTCATGTGGGATTAATTTTTCTGTTTCAATTAATTCGAGCGTGACATCTTTGGTTTGATGCATAATCTTTTTTCCTCTAATAATTAAAATTATAATATCGGAAAGAGATGATGACGTGAATCATATAATTAAAATTGTAACTCTGGTTTGTAATTACTACATAAAAAAAATTATGTCAATTTATTTTTAAAATTTTACCATCAAAAAACTGTTACTTTATTTAATTGCAAATTTTTTTCAACTAGTGTTATTCGAGTTAAATGTGTGTAAAAATAAGATTGAATTTCTATAAATATACTAAAGAAAGATATTACTAAATTATAATTTTATAAAATTATTTTTAAAAATAAAATATATTTAATGAAAAGGCTTAAACTTCATCACGTCCTGCAATAAAGTTTTCAGCATCACGAGTGGAAGGATTAGTAAAGAATTGTGCTGTTCTTGTGTACTCGACCATTGTTCCATGCCGCATAAACAGAGTCCAATCTGTTACGCGGCTTGCTTGAAAGAGATCATTTGTAGCCCAGACGAGAGTTGATTTTTCGCTCATATTTAATATTAAATTTTCTGTTTGCTTTAACAATACAGGATCCATTCTTAAAAAAGCGTCATCTAACAAAAGTATTTTAGGTTTACGAATAAGTGCTCGGATAATTGAAAGTTGCTGCAAAAAGGGCACTTCAACCTGACTTGGCAAAAGCTCAGCTAGGGAATCAATTTGTGCTTTATTATGCTGTGAAATAGGTAAATTTTCAATCAATTCGTGGAAGTCGAGAATATGCTCAGCCCCCATTAAACTCTGAGATAAAGCAAAGTTTTCTGCGATTGACACAGGAAGCCACGCACTTTTTTCAGAAACAAGCGCAACATTTGGATATATTTTTTTTAATGTATTGACAGATGGTTTATCACCACCAAGAGGTATACCCAGAATTTTTAAATGACCGCTCTGTTTTAATGAGTTTAATAAGAACTTATCATCAATTTCCCATAAAAACTGAGCTATAATGGATAAAACCATACTCTTACCTGAACCCGCTGGTCCAATGATTGCAACTGATTCACCTTCATGAATTGCAAAAGAAAGTTCACGGATAGGTGAGATAAAACCAACTGATAAAGAGTATTTATCAAAGAATATTGCTGGCTCATTCATTTTAAAATTATTATCTGACATATTTTTTCCAAAAAAAAGATTGACAGGAAAAATCCTACCAATCTTATTTTAGCAAAAGAATAAAAAACTCAATATTTATTTTCTATTTTTTATATCTTGGTACTTTGCATCAGTTGGTCCAACATATTTTGCAGATGGACGATAAATGCGGTTGTCACGCCACATTTCAATAATATGCGACGACCAACCCGCAACCCGAGACACTGCGAAAATAGGAGTAAAATCTATAGAATCAATATCCATAAGGCGATAAAGTGAACCTGACCAGAAATCTACGTTTGGCCAAATATAGTCTTTTGAAGTTTTACCTAGCTCTTCAATCATAGTGTCATGGACAATTCTAAGAGTTTCATACGTGCTTTTATCGCTTTTCGTAGCAACAAGTTTTTCAAGCATACCACGTAAAACTTTTGCACGCGGATCCATTGTACGGTATACGCGGTGACCAAATCCCATAACTTTTGCTTTTGTCGCAATCGCGTTCAATACCCATTCTTTTGCATGTTCTGGCGCACCAATTCCATCTGCCATTTCAAGAACCTTTTCATTTGCTCCGCCATGCAAAGGCCCAGAAAGAGCTCCAATGGCTGCTGAAATAGAAAGTGAAAGTTTAGCTTCAGTAGATGCAACCACACGTGCAGAGAAAGTAGAAGCATTGAAGTCATGATCAAGATGAAGGATCAAGGCAACATCAAAAATACGCGCTTCTTCTTTGTTTGGTACTTTACCATGGAGCATATACAAGAAATTTTCAGCATGAGACATTTCAGTATTTGGTGGAATATGTGAAAGCCCACGCCGATCACGCGAAATATGCGCAACAGCTGTTGCCAATTGGCTGATAATTTTGATTGCGTTGTGTATATTTGCATCTTCGTTTTTTAAGTTAACAGGTTGTTCATCAAAACCCATTGCAGCCACTGCAGCTTGCAAAACAGCCATTGGGTGAGCAGAACGCGGTGCAGCAGCTATCACAGCTTCCACAGCTTTTGGTAACACGCGATTGTGTCTTAATTCTGTATTAAACTTTGTCAATTGATTTTTAGTAGGCATTTTTCCATAAAGAGAAAAATAAACACATTCTTCATATGTTGATTTTTCAGCTAATTCTTCGATAGAAATTCCTCGATAAATAAGGCGCCCGTCTTCACCTTGAACTTGACTCACAGATGTTGCATCAGCAACCACTCCCGCAAGTCCTTTCGAAAATCCGAGATCTTCAGCCATAAAAATATCCTCCGAAATTATGAAATATAAAATACTTTAAAATAATCGTAGCGAAGCAGAAATACGAAACTCCAAAACAGAATGGCTTACGTACTCTTGATTCTCTATACTCCTGTCGGTACGCACACACAACTATCGGCTCTTCCTGGAAAGTCTTAAGCATTTTTTGCATATTTAAAATACTTAGCACTTTCTATTGCTAAATCCCGATAACTTTTTGGTTTTCCTTCTTTTAAAAGCCATTTTTCGAACCATATAAGACATTCTTTAAATCGATCTTCTGAAAGAATTCCCCTAAATTTTTGGATAGCAAGAAATACGCCGTATGAAATTAAAACATCAATTGCACAGTACTCCTCTATTTTATCTGATGCTTTATTAATGTAAAATTCCGATGCTACTTGTGAACCATCCATACCACTTAATTTTCCAGCAAGTCCCATCGATTGCGCAAGAATATCTAAGCCAATGCGTGCATTTTTATTGTCAAAGTTTGAAACAAAGCTCATAAGATCGAAGACTTTATCAGATGCATATTTATAACGATAAGAATCATTTCCAAGATTTTTTACATAATCATCAATTGGACACGTTATAAAATGAATGAGACTTCTTTGCTCTATAACCATTAAATCGAAATTAGAAATATTATATCCACAGAATGTAACAGGTAATTTTTTTAATTTGTTTCTTTGGTAATCACTCATATAACGATCATTCATGGTCTGATCGTACCAATACTTATGAAAATCTTGATGTTTTATAGAAAAAGCCCAAAACTCTTTTAGGATGTTTTTCTCTGCTTCTTTTAATTCACTATAACTCTCAACGTTTCTGATAGTTCGCTTAAATCCATCCATAATTTGATATGTTTCTGGATCGATAAAGATAGCACAAATAGAGAGCACACAATGATAAATTGTTTGAGGGAAATCAATTTTAGTCTGCGATTTTATCTCTTCAAGTTTTGCGTTATCATTCCAATGAGACTCTTCATTAAAAACAAATTTATTTTCGAGTCTGTCTTGATAATTAAGGAATAATAATGGTATATCAGGAACGGTTTCTATGTCGAAAATAAGAATAGGTGCTTGAGGTCGTTCATTTTTCAATAGATTTCGAGATACATTCATAGTCATATTTAGTTAACTCATTTTTTCATTGCGGTGATTCACAAAATCAATATGATAATATTTTAGATTAAAATAAAGTCAATAATATTTTAACAACAAGTTAAGTGGGTAGGATTTGCTTTTAATATTTATAATTGTTTAAAAGTTTTTTTTTAGAAAAAATTCAAAATCTGAAATTCTTTAAAAGTTTTTCATCAACTGAGTTTTCTGTCAATGGATAATGCTCCACCGCCTTTTAATATAAGTGCAAGCGATAAACCAATAGCAAGAATAAAGAATTCGAACCCCTCACCTGTTTTTGAGCCAGACCAATTCATAAAAAAACCATTTGAGATATGCATATACATTGCGACTGCCATCACAGAACCCACTCCAAATGCAGCCACACGTGTTACTCCCCCAAATATCAGACCTAAACCTCCTAGAAATTCTGCCAAAATGGCTAAAAAGGCGAAAAAAAGCGGAATACCTTCCACTTGGTTCATATATTCCAATGTTTTTGAAAATCCCCCTCCGCCAAATATGCCAAAGGTTTTTTGCAGACCGTGGGGTAATATCATGCAACCAAGCGCAACGCGCATAATAAGTGTTGAATACTCTGAATTCGTCTGAAAAATAAATTTACCGATACTTTTTTTCATTATCTTCCTTTTCCTTTTGATTCATAACGATTAGAACATATATGTACGCAATAACTCTTTTCTAGAAACGTGAAACAATTTAAATTACCAGTTTGCTGATAAAGATCAAATGCAAACCTAATTTAATTTTTTACTTGGAATAAATTGTTAATTTTAAAGGAATATATCATATTTAGAAAGACATAATATGAAATTACAAATGAAAACGATGCTAAAATTAATGCGCTTTTGGCCACCATATTTAGGAGCAGGAGTTTATATTAATAACATATCTGACGATATGACATCATTAAATATCGAGATGAAATTTAAATTCTGGAATAAAAATATTAAAGGAACACAGTTTGGTGGTTCTCTTTATTCAATGACAGATCCATTTTTGGTTTTGTTACTTATGCATCATCTAGGTAATGATCATATTATTTGGGATAAATCAGCGACGATTCATTTTAAAAAACCAGCGGAAACTAAAGTCTTTGCTAAAATATTAATAACCAAAGAACAAATTGATGAAATACGTAAGAAAACTGCGAATGGAAATAAAATGGAACCCATTTTTAATATTTTTATTAATGATGAAAATAACAATATAATTGCTGAAGTTGAAAAAACACTCTATATACGCAAAAAAAGCTCCCAAAACAAATAATTGTGTTGGGAGCTTTTTTAACAGGAATCACCACTCAGTTCATTATTGAGCGTTGCGAGCCTTATTTACATAAGCAGTCAAACGGCTGATACGACGAGCCATATTGTTCTTATGAATTGTACCTTTTTTGCGAGTCTTAGCAATAACAGATTGAGCTGCGCGAAGAAGTTCTGCAATATTTGAGAAATCCTTTTTTTGTACAGCTTCAATAACTTTTTTTGTTGCTGTTTTCATTGCGCTCATGTTTGCACGGTTACGAAGACGACGAACTTCGCTCTGACGAGCGCGTTTTTCGGAAGAAATATGATTAGCCATGTGAAGCTCCAATATGCTTAAATAAGTAAGTGCTGCTTGAAAAATGAATGTTGGCACACAAACTTGCTTGAACCGATTCCAACATCCAAAAACATGACTCAGGAGCTACGGAAACCTAAGTCAATAAAATATAAGAAATTAACCTTGGCTTTTTGCAAGCTCAGCAAGGTCAACTTTTTTAATTTTAAGAAGATTTGCAACAGTATTCGTTGGACGAGCGCCAACGCCATACCAGTGTGCCATTCTGTCTGTTTTAAGTTCTACAACAGAAAGCTCAGGCATAGGATTGTAATGTCCAACACGCTCAATAAAACGGCCATTACGCGCATTACGAGAGTCTGTAACAACTACGTGATAAAAAGGGCGACCTTTACAGCCAAAACGCTGAAGTCTAAACTTGAGAGCCATATTAAAAACTCCTAAATGGGCAAAGCCATCTATTGGGCACTTGCTGCTGAGTGAGGATCCACAGATACCATATCTGCGGTCGAAGCTCGCACAGGGTGCGTTGCCAGAAAAAAACCATGCAATCTTGCACAGCAACTGCCTCTGATAAATTCTTATAGAATGAAAGTCAAGAAAATAAGCACTTCACCCATGAAAAAGAAAGGACACAGCTGTGGCTTGGAAGCTACACAACGGTTTGATATAATTTCAAAAATCGAGGTGACTCCGTGAGTTTACAGACCTTAGGAAAAGCTCTTTACATTACTGACTCACCCAGCACTGAGGAGGTTGTCCGAGCGGCGCTCTGGCGCTGTGGCGCACGGGAGATCAAAAACGCCCGCACAACCGCAGAAGGCCTTGATATTATTACAAAAAAAGGATTTAAACCCCATTTTGTCGTTGAAGATCTAAAAACGATCGATAAAATCCGCTTTTTCCCCGCACGCTTTCCCGACGCGAGCCATAAATTTCTTCCTCCACCGCCGTGCCTTGCCATCTGTGACAAAGCGGATCAAGAAGAGATAAAACTTCTTAAAACAAGCCTTTACAGTAATTTTATTCTCAAGCCTTTAAATGAAAGTCTTATAGAGGAGCGCATTCGCAGCTCATACATAAAGAGTTATTCATATGCAAAAGGAGGGATGCTGAGTGAAGCGATTCAATCCCTTATTAGCAGTCATAAACTAAAAGAAGCATATAACTTGCTCGTCCCTGTGCTTGCTAAAAAGCAAAATTCAATAGAATATATCACGTTATTATCTAAAATTCTATTTGAGCTCAAAGAATTTGCTTTTGCAGAAAAAACAGTAAAACATCTTTTAGCTAGAGATAAAGAGAATTTTTCAGCAAAAAACATGCTGGCAAAAATCCTAATCGCAACAGGTAAACACAAAGAAGCCGAAAAACTTCAATTATAAAAACCTGTTTAAGATAAAATTGAATGGAGAAAATATGCAAAATATTAAAAATATACTTTGTGTTACAGATCTTTCACAAGTATCGATCAATGCGGAATTAGCAGCAATGCGTCTCACTCAGATGTTTGATGCTAGAATGACAGTGCTCAGTTGTGGCCAACATTATTTACATGAACCAAATAAATTTTTAAATGATGATGTTGTTCAACCAAAAGATAATATTGCGCAGAGTGAAGAATATAAAATTTTTTTAGAACAAAAAACATTGGAAACTCATGATCATTTTAAAAAAATTTCAGAAAGATTTCATGTGAAAATTCCTGAAAATATTGAATATAAAATTAAACTTGAAAATGAAGTCACTGCTACTATAGATATTTTGGAAGAGCAAAGCAATCACATTGATCTTATTATTGTTGGGAAACAGCAGAGTTCATTTTGGGAAAGAATATTATTTGGTTCTCCCGCAAAAGAAATCGCAATTGAATCTAAAGTTTCGACTTTAATTATGCCATCAAGTGAGGAGTGGAGCTCATGGGTTCCTATTGGGATTTTAGCCGCATCTGCTCTTAACGAAACAAGTGAGTTTGCAGAAGAAATGGCCGCATTATTTGCAGCAAAAGCAAACTGTCCACTTTTGCTATTACACGTTTTTGACTCCACAACGACCCATTTAGACATGAATATTTCCCATATTTTTCCAATTGATTATATTCCATCACAAATTCAAACAGATACGATAGATGAAATCAAATCGCAAAAAACGGAAGAAATTAAAAAAATAAAACAAAATTTACAAAATAAAACTGGTTTTATGAATATTAGCACTCAAATTGATGTCGGCAGAGTCGGTGACGATATTTTAAAACTTCTAAAAAAAGATAAAAATAAGAACTTGCTAATCATTGGAGCAAGAGGAGAAAGTGCATTGAAAAGATTTTTCTTAGGTAGTAAAACATCTTCGATTGAAGAAGCGTGTCTTGTTCCTCTTTTAGTAGCACAAAAAAATTAGATATAAAATTTCATTTTTTTTTATGGCAATTATTTTTGAAATAATATACTCTTCACATTGACTTTATTGCACAAAGGAGTGTCTTATGCCAATTCAAGTTGCAGCACATGGTTTCGAACTTACAACGCCACTAAAAGAAGCTTGTGAAGCAGAATCTAGAGACAAACTGCATTCAATTGCACTCAATCATATAAAAACTAAATGGACTTTATCTATACAGCGGGAAGAACAAATTGCCCATTTAACTTGGGTTGATGGCGCATTTAATGGAGATGTTACAGTTAAATCAACTGATATGTATAACAGCATTCACCAATGCGCAAAAAAGGCTGTGGAACAATTGAAAAAAAGCCATGCTAAGAAGCAAGATCACCATAAAGATTCCAGAAGTATTTTTTATGCACAAGATACTGAGTAATATTTCTAATATATCTTAATAATAAAAACTCAAAATATTTATTTATTTTGAGTTTTTATTTTTTCTCTGCTAAATTTAAAATTGATAATATCTGATTTATTCCTTGAGTATCATCTGCTAAATGAAATGATTCTATCCCTTTTAAAGCATATTCATCATTTGCTAAATTAAGTGAATAAGCACATTCATATAATTTACCTGAAATCTGGAAAAAGCCTAAGGTCATGTAAAGGGCAGCGGGTTTAGCACAAATTTCTGAAATATTTTTTTTACTATAACTCTTTTTATGGCCATATTTTTGCATACTTTCTGTTACTTTGCGATCCTGTTTCGCCAGTTCAATTGCGGTTTTGAGTTGTTCCTTGTTGTTAGCAGAGGAAAATTGTTCAGAACCGAAGCCTTCTTTACTTAAAGAGTATAAAACTTCATATAAATTCAATGCTGCAAAAAAATACCCATTTTCATGTAAATAAATTGCATCATTCTGCATATTTTCAGGATTGGTTTCTTCATTCTGTGAAACAAGAATATCTTCGTACTGAGGTAAATCCTCATATGACATGACCATATTTTTATTTTCTGAAGCACTCTCTATGGCTTTACCATAGATGATTTGATATTTTTTAATATTAAAAAATGCCATTAAGAACAATATATTTAATAGAATAATACCTATATAATATATTTGATGTCTTTCAAAAAAATTTTTCTTTAATTGCACTGAATTTGCTGACGACAAAATAAATTTTAAATTCCATTTATGCCTTGTCGTTAAAGCAAATCCAAAAAGAATTCCAGCAAGCGATCCGCCTAAATGAGCAGCCCAGTCAAAAATTGGAATTGAAAAACCAAAAATAATATTTAATACTAAGTTTACTAACAAAACTCTACCAAACTGCATTCCCTGAGTAGGTCGCTTAAATTGTTTTGACAGTCTTTCTTCATATTTTTGAATAATAAATAAACATAATAACAAACCAAATAAACTACCCGATGCACCAACAGATAAATGTGGCAACAAAGCAAAGCTGCAAAAATTTCCAGTTATACCTGCAACAAGATAAAGAATAAATAAATTGCGCGGTCCAGCTATCATTTCAAAAATTCGACCAATAGACCATAGGCCAAACATATTAACAAGAAGATGCACGAGATTTGCATGCATAAAAATTGGAAAAAAAAGTCTTTGTAATTGTCCAGAAGCTATCAAACCATTTTCTTTAGCTCCATAAGCAACCAACAGATCGTAGCCTGGTCCTTGAACTATTTTTGTTAAAATATTTCCAGACTGGGAGCAAATAAAAAGATAATATATGATATTAATAGCAACGATCGTAAAGCTAGCTAAACTATATTTTCTAAATAAAAACCTTCTTCTATTCTTACTTATCATAAATAACTTTCCACAGCTGATATAAAACGTATCAATAATATTCTTTTAGAATTTCATTCATAAAATGTTTTGCATTTTTATTTTTACTTTTCCTCATAACAGACTTGAGTTCAGAAACAAAGTAATCTATCGTCTGTCTATTTCCATGATACCATGCATAACTTATACTATTTATATTTGTTCCGGTCTCATGCACTGTATTCATAAATTGTTCTCGAATAAATTCATATTTTACTTCATTTTCTCTAAATAATTTACAAAAACTTTCGAGCGTTTTATCCAATTTATCTTTGGAAATTATTTTTAAAACGTTTCTATTTTCTAATAAATTTTTATTAATAATCAAACCCAATAATAGATTGGTTATAAATTTTGCTTTTTCTCTCATAAAAATTTCATTATCATAAATACATGAATAAAAAAGTTGTGGAAAAATAATATTTGAGTCAATAAATTCGTTTTTATAAGTTCCATAAAAAATTTTATTTCCACCTGTATTCTTCACTAGAGTTCCTTTCTCATCGTGAGTACGCATATATCCTGCAATTAATAAAGCTCTTATTACTTGAATCGTTATGGCTACCTTTTTACTTAATTTTAATTGAAAATTCTCGATCTTCTTCTTATCAATAAGTCCATTGTTCAAAAAAATAATTGTAATTATCTTCTCTTCAACTATTTCTTTGGATATCAATAAAATATATTCAAAAACTCGATCAGAAAACTCAGGTGGTAACGTGACGTAAAAATAAATATTCGAACTTTTTATTTTGGAAGAAACAATATGTGGGATTTCACTTAGCAACATAACTTGCAAATCTTCTTGCATTCTTGTCCCATCGACATATTCAATTGTGAGAGGATGAACTGTCCGAGATTTGCTCAGGATAAAAAGCGAATCTTGAGGAAATGCAATTTTGAGAGTGTGGGCTAAAAATAACCCTACAGCACCCGCGCCAACGACTATGCGACATTTTGAATTATGCAAATTTACAATTTCTTTCCGCTCAGTCCTCAAAAGCACTTCAATTCTCCTACAAAACAGAGTATGGCAGACTCTGATATTGATGAGGGATACGAATAATCTACACTCAAGAGCTATAACACAAAATTTTGCAAAGAATGGCTCACTTGTTCATACTTCTCCAGCGAAGTTCAGAACAAGCATAGATACACTTATCAAACCAAATGAAAGGCCTAAGATCTCAATGACTGAAAAAAACGATATTTGCTATGAGTTAAAGATAAATATCAGTGAGGAATATAAAGATATTCTTGCAGAATTATTTGCTGAGCTCGATATTCATGATTTTGTCTTAGGGACATTAGAATGCGATGTCGAAGCCGAATACAACCCACTGGACCCCAAACATGATTATTATTCCGAATTAGCTCATAATATTCCTGTTATTTTATATAACAATGATAAAGAATATCTGCTCTCTATTCAAAGCGCATTGATGCATTTATTTCCAAAGGTAAATATCCCATTCGATGAAAAGACTTTTATGATTCAAGAATTGGCGGATCAAGACTGGAAAGAAAGCTGGAAAGAATCTTTCCGCCCTATTTTTGTACAAAATATATTTGCTATCATTCCTCCTTGGGAACAAAGTAAAAGTTTCACGCAAAAACATAAAATTATCATAGATCCTGGAATGGCTTTTGGCACTGGACAACATGAAACCACTCGCTTGTGTTTAGAGACCATGCTCAATTATAAAATTCCAAAAAAAGTACTCGATGTTGGAACAGGCAGCGGTATATTGGCCATAGCAGCACAGAAGTTAGGAGCTGAATTTATTTTTGCCAATGATCTCGATCCCGATTGCATGCGCATTGCTGAAGACAATGCTCAAACAAACAATGCAGTAGGTATCCAGTTCACCAACACACCCATTGAAGATATAAAAGAAACCGATTTCGCTTTGATTATTGCCAACATTCAAAGCAGACCTTTAAAAGCTATAATGCCCTCTATTAGGGAGCATATCGCAGATAAAGGAATTGTTATTTTATCTGGTATACTTGTATCTGAGCGAGAGGACTTTCTCGCTTATCTTGCAGAGAAAAATATGAACTTCCTCGCAACCCACACTATGGGCGATTGGTGCTCAATAGTTTGCACCAAATAACTGCAAACACTGAGGATGATGTTTCATTCACAGACTGCGATGATTTTCGTCGCACAAAATAGGAAAACAGGAATGTCCGATTATCAATTCGATGTCGCTCTCATTGGTTCTGGCCCCTATGCTTGTTTCACCGCACTCTTATTAGCTGAACAAAATATGTCGGTGGGACTTATTATTCCCGAAAATTCACTCCCCATCGATTCCTTCTTATCCTCACTCAGTGCCTGTTGGCCAACTCTGAATGACCCACCCACGCGGGCGGACGTGGCGCATGGGCACGATGTTGCTCTGTATCTCAATGATTTTTGCAGCAAAGGCGTTCATTTTTTTCAAGAAAAACTGCTTCCTTTGCTGGGTGATGGAGAGAATTGGCTTGCAAGCAAATGCCTGAGAATAGGTTTGAAAGATTTTGAAAAAGAAGAGCTTGTCACAGCCCAAAAACTTGGTTTCTCTCTCCAGAAAACTGCTCAGGATGGTGTCTATCTTGAAAATGAAAAAGCACTGCTATGCAAAGATAAAAAATTATTGCAAAAAAATATTATAAGTGCTTTGAATAAATTTAAAGTAACAGTCATTCCTTCAAAAGCTATACAATTAAAAGAAACTCAAAACAAATGCATTATTGAACTCAATAATAAAAAAACAATTGAGAGCGAAGTTGTTGTTCTTGGAAATGGCTTAGAAATTGCAAAATTAATCGCTAAATTTGAAAAATATCTTATCCCTATGAGCGATTGTTTATACGAATATGAAGCAGAGACAGATAAAAAAATTCCTATTGAACCTATTTCATTTCGCGCTTCCAATGGACATATTTGCGGAACATTTATTCAAAATGAAGATAAAGTTACTTTAAGAATTTCTGGTCCTCGCTTTTTACTTCCAGGAGCAGGGGCGGGTATTAACTTAACAGAGACTAAAATTCCCGATAAAACTTTTATAAATATTGAAAAATTTCAACAGGAAATTGTTTTTCCTATTTTTGCAAAAGAACTTAGTTTTACTTCTGTAAATGATTTTCAAAATACTTTTAAATTTAACTTAACAACAAAAAAAATATTAGCTGACTGTTACCCCTGTGACGAACTTCCCTTACTGGGAGAATATGGAAAATTAGGTCGTGTTCTAGGCAACACGGGCTGGCTTGCCACAGGATTTCCTGCGGGCGCATGGGCAGCAAAAATCACCACCGATCTTATTTTAAATGAAAAAAGCCCTGACCTACATCCAAGACTGCGCCCCCGCAGATTGCAGACAGCATTTATTAAAAAGCATAATGACTAGTGTTTTCTTTACTCATACCTTTATTTGGTTTTTTAACTTCCCATATTATTTTTAATGAAGATGTGGGTTTCTATAAAATTTTAGCTACGATATTTATATTAATAGGTATTTATTTACTTGTTTTTGGAGTAAAAACAAAAGAAAAAATAGCAAAATTATTCAAACCTAAGTATTTTTAATCATAGATTATATATATTTTTTATAAGAGCTAAAGATAGACGTTTTTTTGCTCAGTATTAGCGGCATAAAATTTAGAAATTCTTTACGCATAAATATCTTAAATCATATGATAAAAATAGATTTTAAAGTTTAAATATAAAAATATCATTATAATATTTATCATTACTCCGTTTTAATTGCATAGAGTAAAATGTTTTTTGATAATTTCTTGAATTACATTTTAATAACAAAAATTTATTAGACTCAGAGCATTCATCAAATATATATTTTGAAGCCTTTATATATGGATAAACCAAAGCATCATTATCAATAATATTTATAAAATTCGTATCAAACTTTTTTGTATTTGAAATGAACTTAAAAGTGAACTCCGTTTCATTTAGGCTATTCTGATTAGATACTGTTAAATTATTAATTAAATTATAAATTAAATCTGGATTTATTGAAATAAATTCACTCTGAATAGAATCTAACCAATATTTAAGTAGTTTTGCAGAGTCTAAATTTAATTTCTGAGTTATAGATTTAAATGTTTTATCCAAGATATTTCCATACCTAACGTCATATGAAACATTTTGCAATTTATAACTTAAATATTCATTCAATCCTAAGCTAATATATAATGGATCGTTTAATAAAGGAGATTTACGACAATTTTCAAAGTTATCATTTGTATATTTATTAAAAGAATCTGACAGATTTTGTATTTGTGTATTCGTTAAATTCTTGAAGTCAGTATTACTGAAATAAGCCATAAGTGGAATTCTATTTCCAAAATCTAAGCTGTTAAACCAGTCTGTAAAACATCCCGTGGTAGTTTCATAGCTATTTTTTTTAATATCATAATAAAGATTCAAATTCTCATATCTTAAATTCTTGTCTATAGTTTTAGTTTTTAATAACAACCATGAATTAATTATTTCAATTTCATTATTAGAAAAACTACCTTCTGTAGGGCTAAATGTAAATACCCCTACTTCTTTTTGCAAAAATGTACCTTTTATACTTTCTATTTGTGCTGAAACATATTGTCCATAGAGCAATGAAAGTAGTACCAATATTTTTTTCATAATCTCCTCAAATATAAATAGATAAAAATGAAATTTATTTCATTTTTATCTTAAGTTCATTTCATTTATTATTTTTTCTTTAGTATTAGAAACTACCTGGTAAAATGTCTCCATTTTGATCCACTGGAGCTCTATCGTTCCTTCTTTCACCACATTGAACCGCATCAGACACACCTGAACAAGCAGTAGATTTTGCCGCTTGTTGTGCTGCATCGGTTAATGGAACTGCTAAGGTTTGTTGCTCTGGAGTACAAGTTTTATATGCTTTAATTTTTGTGTTCCACACATAACAAATGTCAGCTGCGATAGGAATTTCTGCTTTCGTACTTCCTGTTTCAATAATTTCTTTATGAATTTTTACATTTGATAGCATATTAACATTTTGAATATTTGTATGCCAATAAAAATTGGAAGCTGCTGAAAATGCACTGACAAATGCTCCAACCCATCCACTTCTCGTAAAGGCTGCAAATACATTTTGAAAACCTGAATTCGCTCCTGAATGTCTATTATTTTGCACATCTCTTTGCACGGACTCCCAATATGCTTTCTTATCTTCAGCAGCAAGAAGCGTTTTCTTAATTTGCAAACTTGTTAGCTCAGCATCTAACGCTTTTAGAACCCCATATGACGCTGAATTTATATCGCCACTGATAAGATTCATTTTACATCCACCCGTACTCGTATCTGTTCCGTCCATATTCATAGTGACGTCATTATTATAGACAACAAGTCCATCTCGAACATCAGCCCTACCTTTTAAAGACCATCCTGTACTAAAGTCACAATTCAAGATCGCATGAAAGGGTTCGAGTTTGAGTGAAGTTGTTGCATTTAAAGAAACAGGTAAAATAAATGGACCATTTCTTCTTGCAAAAGCTAGTGAACCAGCGACTGTTAGATCAAAATTTATGGTTGAACCTGTAAAATTTCCTCCTCCTCCCATTTTTAAATAGAGGGGAGTTCCGTTACTTAGAGTTTTTTTCCCAGAAGAGTCATAAACTAATTCAGTTAGAGGTTTGAAAGTAATTTTATCGACTGGTAATAATGATATTTTTATATTTGGCGCATATTTTGTTTTATAAATTCTAATATAATTTATTTCATCACTGGAAAACCCAGCAATAATATTTGAAGTTAAAGAACCTCCATTCGACGAAACTATTTGAGCTGTGGTTTCACGAATTCTATAATTTGTTGTTTCAATTGGCTCATTATCAGGGAGGCTAAATGGAAAGCCTGCATATGAAAATAAATCAGATATTTTATTATTCATTGTTTTAACTAATCCAACTGGTAATAAACTCGTATACTGATTATTTTTAATATTAATTGCATTCAGTTTATCTTCTGCCTCTTTCAGGTAGATTTTAAATCTATCTATTTTATCTTGATTATTTTCTCGTTTTGCTGCATCCAGTGCGAGTTGCCACTGATCTCTTGAATTTAATGCCGTAAAGTATTCATCAACTATAATGCTACTTTTCTTGTCTGATATTTCTTTTATTTGCGAATAACTTGAAACAGATTCTACATTATTTGTATAGGAAAGTGAGCCGTCTTCATAATTAACCGCTTTAAATTTTGGAACATAATAGTATTGATTCGGATCGCTTGAATCTTGATGAACCGAGAGACCTACAATAAAATTTATTGCCAATTTATCAGCCTCATCCATTTTTATATTTGTTGGCAATGGCAGTGAGGTTGTTTCGAACTTTGGTATTGCAAAAGACAAAGTCGGTATTAAAGCAAATATAGAACAAAACGTATAAAGCTTCATTCGAGGCTCTCCTATAAATTTTTAAAATAAAACTGTGAGTAGATCATGCTATTGATGAAACAAAATTTGTCAACTAAGAAGATATGATTTATATAAATAAAATGGGGAAAAAATATTTTATAATTAATATAATTTTTTTTATTTAAAATTTAATATTTTAAAACTTATTTTTAATTTATCAATGACTATATACTAGAATAGTTTTAAATAAATGTAAGTGAAGCATACTTGATATAAATGAACAGGATTAAAATCAAGACAAAGGATTATTATAGAATCTGAGTGTAAAACAATATTTTATTGTTTTACACTCAGACTCACCAAACGATTCTCCTTTAGTGAATGAGCGATAAAATCTTCTGCACCTTGTGCTTGCAAGAATAAAGCTTTGATTACATCTAAGACTGCGCCCAAGCAAATTGCAGTAAGCATTTATTAGAAAACATGAAAAGACTTAAAATATTAAATATATATGAAATTTTTAAAATTTATCCGCATTTTTATAAGTAAAAATATTTTAACTCTTTTTTTCTAAATATATATTCTGAATCATTAAAAAACATTTATCCATAACCAGAGTTTATTGCTAATAAGATAAGATAAAAATTACAAATTAAAATATTGGTGCTAAAACACAACCAATTACATATGTTGAGCAGCAACCGCTCACTATTTAGTAGAGGAAAAAAAGTCATGAAGATTAAGAAAAAACTTTATATTTTAATTTCAATCGTTTTTTTGGCTCTCATTTTTTTCACAGTTAAAACTAATTTCACTGCTAATCATAAGGATATATTAAGCATAAATATGGCCGCAGCCCCCTCTATTCCTTGGGATGAAGAAGGAGCACCTGTGCATGTGCTCGAGACATTTACCGAGGCGGTGCATGGCAACCTTATCCCCTTTGGTGATTTCAATATGGAAAATGCCGTCAATCAAAATACTTTGCTGAGTGGTTCTTTTTGTACAGAAAAAACCTGTTATGCCAACGTCAAAAAGGGAATTTATTTTCACAATGGGCGCGAGGTCTCTGCGTATGATGTTGAATTTTCTCTTATCAAAGATTTATTTGAAAAACCGGAAGCAACATTTGCATACACTTTACTGGAAGATTTAGAAGGTATAGAAGATAAAAATGGGAATGTAATGTCTCCTTTAAAAAGGAAAGAACTTGTGCAAAAAAATAGCATTCTGTACCCGACAGGACTGTTAAAAAGCATTGAAGTCATTGACAATTATAATTTAAAATTCCATCTCAAACGGAAGAATAAGTTTTTTTTCCAAAGAATTTCCTCAGCCCATTTGCCTATCGTGCCAATTGAAGAATTGACAGACGATTATAAAAAGTGGAAGAAATACCCTATTGGCTTTGGTAAATACAAAGTTGTCAATGCGATTATGGCCAACCACGAGTATTTTTTAAAAAAAGTCAATCCTAAAGAAAATATTCCTAGCAATATAAAGTTATTTTACGCTGACAATGACGTTGGCGACATAAAAATGCTCTTGGGTGGGACGCAACGAGGAACTCAAGCAAATGATAAAATCATTATTTTCCCAAATATATACTCTAATGGTGGATTTCTTTTTAATTATCAAACAAAACTTGGACAGGATCCAAACTTCCGTAAAGCCATTTCCCTCGCACTAGACAGGGAAAAAATAGCGGCTAAGGGAATACATAAGGAGCTCATACCGGAAGATCAAATGCTCCCCAATTTTGGTTGGCAAAAGAATTACCGTGCAGATATTCCAGTCCAGCAACAGGATCTTGCGCAAGCAAAGGAATTATTAAATAAAGTACCGCATGAGCTCTGGCAAAATAAAATCCTTACAATCCCCTGCTACTGGGAAGATGCAAAAGACGTCAATACCCTGCCATATATTCAAGAGATAAAAACGGAGTTAAAAGAATTGGGATTGAAGGTTGAATTTCAAAGCAACGTGGAAGGTTATGATAAATTCAAGGATGGTGATGAAAATGTCCTTTGGTTCACAGGCTTTGCCTTTGCCAGCGATGACCCAAATAAAAACTTTGCCCACTTCCTCAAAGGTTCGTACTTTGCCCATGAATACCCAACGGATCCTGAATACGAAAGACTTTTTCAGGAATCCTCTGCCAATTCTTCGAAAATATCTGAATCGACTAAAAAATTGAGCGAATATTTCACAAGAAATAATATTATGGTTATTTTATTTAACCAAAGAGTATCCTACGCCTACGATAGCAAAAAAATTGCCTCTTTAGGTGAACAGTACAGTGGAATTAAGTTTGAAATCTGGAAAGTAAAGATGAATGATTAAAATGAAATATCATTTGAAAATCCCTTTAATATTTTTTGCTCTAACATTATTTGCAGGTTTAATATATTTTATAGGTAATAATAAAAGCAAATTGTACGCAGACTTTATTCAAATAAACAATAATGAAGTGATTACAGTCAATATGTCTGAATTCCCCCAAATTCCTTGGGGAGATGACAACTCCATCACAGTGCATGTTTCAGAAACTTTTAGCACAGCTGTGCATGGGAGTTTAGCTAATATAAATCACTTGCGAAACGTAGAAAAAGCCGATGAAACAACTCTTTTAAAAGATTATATTTGTGAATCGGCTAACTGCATTGCAACTTTAAAAAAAGGTATCCGTTTTCACAATGGGCGTGAAGTGACTGCCTATGACATAGAATTTTCTTTCTTAAGACAGCCATTGATAAAAAAATTCGATTTTGCTTCTTCTATTTTAAACGATCTGATCGACATTGAAAATACAGCTAACAACAAAATAAATTATATTACAGTTAACGGAATTCGCTATCCGTCAGGTATTATAAAAGGAATAAATGTTAAAGATATCTATAATATTGTTTTTCATTTTAAAAGAGAAAATAATTTCTTTTTCCAAAAAGCCTCTGAAGGTAGAATCCCCATCGTACCCATAGAAGAATTCGATGATCAATATATTCACTGGAAAAAATATCCTGTTGGCTTTGGCAAATATAGGGTGATCAGCGCCGATTATAAGAATTTTAAATTTACCTTAGAACGTGTTCGTGCAGTAAAGAATATCCCCAAATATATAATGCTAATTTTTTCGGTGGAAGATATCGGCGATGTTAAAATGTCACTTGAAGGTCCAAAACGGGGATTATCGCCCTATGATAAAAAAATTATCTTTCCAAATATATCTTCCAATATGGGCTTTATTTTTAATTATCAATCAGAACTAGGAAGCAATCCCAACTTCCGCAAAGCTTTATCCCTTGCGCTGGACCGGGAAAAAATTGCGCGCCTTTCTCTGCATGGAGAGATGACTCCAGAAGACCAGATGCTGCCCAATTTCGGCTGGTACAAAGAGTACCGAGCAAAAATAGAAATTCAAAAACAAAATATTACTGAAGCAAAAAAATTTCTTGAAAGCGTTCCTCATCATCTGTGGAAGAATAAAAAAATAGCTATCCCAACCTTTTGGGCAAATATCAATTCCCTGGATTATATTCGTGAAGTCAAAGCACAACTTAGTAAAATTGGGCTCGAAGTCGAATTTTTGGAAACCGATCCAAACTACACCGAATTCAGAGAAAATGATCCGAACGCTATTTTCTGGTCCGGCTTTGCCTTTGCCAGCGACGATCCCAACCGCAATTTTGCCTTCTTTTATAAAAGCCCCATCTATGTGCGAGAATATCCGAACGATCGCAAATTCGATGAATTGTTCTTGGCATCCACACAATACATGAGCAATGGACCACTTTACACGCAAAAACTAAGCGAATACTTTACCAAAAATAATATTATGGTCATAGTGGCAAATACCCGTATGGTGGTTTCATACGACACACGAAAAATTGCAAGCCTAGGCTTACAACCCAATGGCTCAAAGCTATTACTTTGGGAGATAAAAGCACACGATTAATAATAAATATTTTAAGGGTATTGAAAATTTATGAAATTTAATATTTTCTATTTCATATACATATATATACCTTCTTTTGTTATCTCTATCATAATTGTGGTTATTAATATTTTTTTCACCTCCTCGCAATTAAAAGATTATTATCTCTCGACCTATGGCTACACAGAATATCTCATGCAAAACAATTACTCACTCGAAGCATATAAACGTTTAGTTGAAGTGGCTTCATCTATCAATGTTTACGAAAGAGTAGAAAAAAGTAAATATTTTGCTGCAGAAATTTGGGAGTGCGAACCTTGTGTTGCTGGGGATTTTCCTCTCTGGCATACGAATACTTCTTCTCTCTATGAAAATGTTAAATATATTTTTGATTATGATTTTAGAAAAAAATATCCATCAATGCTGATCTACAATGATTACCTAATTATATCAGTAAATTTCCCAATCTATTCATATAAAATAAATGCGGATAAGGTGAGTAAAAATAAAAAATACACCCTTAAATTTTATAAAAAAATCTTAGATTATGACTTCATAAAACATGATTCAACATTTATTGAAGCCTTTTTTATTTTAAATTTTTATGTTTATCTAATATTACTTGCTATTTTACCTATCCCTATTTTTCTTTTCAAAAGAAAAATTGAACAGAATACTGCCCGAGATCTTGCCTCACAAACGCTTGAAAATGTAAAAAATATGATTGAGCATGAACTTATCAATCAAGAAAATATCTTAAAATACCCATCGGACTTTGACACGACTCTCCAAGCTGTCTTGCATCACAATAAAGTAGCGCAAATCACTTTAAAATCTATTTTAATTGAAAGTTTAAATCCACTCGATATATTACAGGATGTTTGGAATGGTATAGGCAATAGTAAGATCAAACTTACTTGCAGTATATCCATCAGAAATAAATTACGCTTTGACAAAACCACCTTATACTTGATTTATAATACGATTTTAAAAAATGCGACCCACGATAGTCTTGGCACTAAAAAAATTCATGTTGATATTAAACAGTGCAGTTCTTTCCGCACCCATAAAAGAATTGTTTTCAAAATAAGCAATGATGGTATACCCATTGAGAAAATTAACCGCGAAAAAATATTTCAAGGATATTCTAACAAAAAAGAAGGACATGGAATTGGTCTAAAAAATCTGAAAGAAATATTAAAAAAATCAGGTAGCGATTTGATTTTGTCAAAACAAGAGAAAACCTGCTTTATATTTGAATTAAATGTTTCGGATGAAAAGTTTAATCTAATAAAGTCTATGACTATTCCATGCCTGTTTGAAAAAGAACAACCTGTCCCAAATCCACTCACTTCTGAGAACTTGCCGTGGGTGGTCGTTCTCGAAGACAACGAAATGATATGGCGTGGTTGGAAAAAGCGAATGACAGATGCAAAAATATTTCTATTTAAGACACCAGATGAATTCTTTTATTTTCTAGATGAAGAAAAAATAAATGAGCGCCCATTTCTTTCAAAAGTTAAAGCTATTGTTTCCGATTTCGATTTTGGCAACGGCGTTAATTTTATAAATTCCAATTTGATCGGCGGGCTTGAAAATGAGGAAGAAGAGTTTTCAGGAAAGCTAATATTATGCACAGGTTTTAATGAAAAAATACAAGAAAATATTCCAGTATACATGAGAGAAAAAATAGATTTATTTTTTCAGAAAAAACATATTTCATACTTTGAATTGCAAACCATGATCGATGAGAAAGAGAAAGGGATAGTCTAGAAATTATCAACTAAATTCTTAATTCGGGTAAAGTTCTCACCAAAAAAGCATTTTTTATGGATCATTTTTCGAGCAATTAAAGAAAACTTTTCCATAGGTATTTTTAGTCTTCTGATAAGTACTAAAATACGCACAAGTTCTCTGCGTGATTCAATGGATAATTCTTTATCAATTTGAATAATTTCTTTTAAAAATTCAGATGTATTTTCGTTTAAATGTAAATCCTGATTTGTCGTCATAAAAAAAATCTGAATCAATTCTGGATAAGTGATTCCAAAATATTCACTTAACCTTGTCACAAGAATATAGTCATCTAGAATTTTGATAGGATTTTCATAAATCCTTTGTAAAGTCTTTAGACTGATTCCAAGTCTATGCGCCATTTCCTCTCGAGACTCTAAAGAAAATGTCAGAAAATATTCAACTTGTGAACTTGATTCCTTTAGGGCTTTAATTTTAAATTGATTATCTGAATTGCCCGAAATAACAAGCAGCATTTGGTTTAATTTATGTACAATATTGTTAGCGACAATTATTTCCATTTTAAACTCATTTTTATAATAATATTTGAAAAACACGATTTAAAAGATGATCTTCAATCGAGAAAAAGCTTTTTTCTTTCTCGGATTAAAGCACAGACTTCACAAAAATACAAATATTTTTTATACTTTATTGCAATGCTACCCATAATAAATCAATTGTATTTTTTATTAATTACTTTTTTTCAATCTCAAAAATGATCGTTTATCGATCATTTTGTGTTTCGTGGTCCTTTTAAACCGTTTCCTTGTATCGCAGAATGACACCCTAAGTATTCATACTTATTTATTTTTTCTATTTCTTATAAATAAAATGAATACAAAAGTGACTTTTTTATTTTACGCATGATTAATAATAAATTTAAAATTTAATTTTTAATAAACCCAAAATACTTTTTTTATATTTTAACCATAAAAACATTAGACCAGACAAGTTTGTCTCCAACCTTACATATTCACTGATTAAATCTTGCTAAAATTCATGCATGCAACTTATATTCTAATTAAAGATAGACTTAATAAAAATTTGGGTCTATCTCTATAACATCAAACATATTCAATACGCTTAATAAGACTATTGTTAGTATAATTAATAGAGTTTATTTTCGTATTACTTAATAAAATATTTTCTAATAAAATATATTTAAATTCAATTTGTATTTTATATTGCCTTTAGGAGGATAAAATGGAAGCTTTAATCAATAAGATTTACGAAGATCCTATTTGCTCTTTAAGAAACTTATCAAACATGCAGCTTGATTATTTTTATAATTATTTTAAGCATGAATATTTTTATCAATCACATTATTCAAGCCAAGAATGCTTTAAAGACAAAAAACAAGTGTTAAAAATTTATCGATCAATTAAAAAAGAAAAGTTCAGACGATTACCAGAAACAATTTAAAGCACTATCAATTTGCCCAGACTTCACGTAGTACTTTTAAAGAAAGTTCTGCAATAATAGGTTCAAAAGATTGCTCACCTGAGACAACAAGATCTGCTTTATTCTTTCCTGGTTCTACGTAAATATTATGCATCGGACTTACGGTGGCTTTGAATTGATTTTGCACAGACTCTGCCGTTCTACCTCTTTCTCTTACATCTCTTTTTAATCGTCTTTCGAATCTAACTTCTTCAGGTGCATCAATAAATATTTTATGATTTATTCTTTTCTCAGTATCTGAATCGTTAAATAATAAAACACCTTCAACAATCACTATCGGTTTGGGAGTTACAATTTGATTACCAATCAAACGGCAATGTTTGGCAAAATCATACATAGGCAAGGTCACACATTTGCCAATTGCAAGTTCATCTAAATGGGAAACTAATAGAGAAAATTCGATAATATCTGGATGATCAAAATTAATTTGTTGGCGCTGTTCAAAAGAAAGGTGAGTTAAATCTTTATAATATGCATCTTGACTGATGTGTAAAACGTGATCTTTTCCTAAAAAATTCACTAACTGTCGACAGAAAGTGGTTTTACCACTGCCGGATCCCCCACAGACACCAATTACATAGGGTTGAGAAATGCCACTGTCACCTGCGTGTGTCATTCCCTTCGCTTTTCGCACTTTATGCTCAAGAGAATGCAGTTTGTATGCGTGTTTTTGCCACATAATTCAACTTCCTTTGTAAATATTTTCCAAAACAGCAGATTTTTAGCCCCAAATGCATACAAATGCAAGTGACCTTTCTAAAATGTTGCAAAAATCAAATCAATAACTACACTTACCCATGTACTCAGCTTTTATAGTTACTCATTACAGGGATCTTTATTTATGAAGTCAATCCTCTGCTCTACAGCAAATTTTTCTCTGCAGGTATGCGCAAACCATGAAGATAATTCAGGAACTCATATTTTGGGTGGTGTTTCATTTGCGAAAATCCCACGTATTCTCATTGCCAAATGCGGACTAGATGGACATGATCGAGGAGCAAAATACATAGCCCGCGCACTCCGTGATGCAGGCATGGAAGTCATTTACACTGGAATTCGTCAATCACCTGAAGATGTTGCAATGACCGCAGTGCAAGAAGACGTCGATCTCGTAGGTCTTTCACTCTTATCTGGTGCGCACAATACTCTCTTTCCTAAGCTTTTGGACGCTTTAAAGCTAAATGGTGGTGAAGACATACCTGTATTTGGTGGCGGAGTGATACCAGACACTGACATTCCTCATCTTAAATCCTTAGGGGTAAAGGCCATTTTCACCCCAGGCACCCGCGTCGAAGATGTAATTATCGAAATAAAAAAAATTCTTGAAGGATAAAAAAATGACACTTTCAACCGAAGGATCCATAAAAAAATTAAGAGAAGTTCGAGTTAAAACTTTTGAAGGTGGTGGGGCAAAAAGAATCGAAGCCCAGCATGAAAAAGGAAAAATGACTGCGAGAGAGCGTATTTATGAGTTGCTCGATCCCAGCTCATTTGTCGAGCTCGGAGCATTTGTTACCCACAATTGCGATCAATTTGGCTTAGAAAAACAAAAGTTTTTAGGGGATGGAGTGATCACGGGCTATGGGACGATTGGGGGACGATCAGTTTATGTTTTTGCCCAAGATTTTACCGTATTAGGTGGTTCTCTTGGTGAAATGCATGCGAAGAAGATCTGTCAAGTCATGGAACTCGCCATTCAAAATGGAACACCCATTATAGGTTTAAATGACAGCGGTGGAGCACGCATTCAAGAAGGTGTTTCAAGTCTTGGGGGGTATGCAGACATTTTTTATCGCAACACCCTTGCCAGCGGTGTCGTTCCACAAATTAGTGCCATACTTGGGCCTTGCGCTGGTGGAGCTGTCTATTCACCCGCTATAACTGATTTTATAATCATGACTCAAACGACTTCACATATGTTCATCACAGGACCAGATGTGATTAAAACAGTCACGGGGGAAGATGTTGATTTTGAAACGCTTGGGGGAGCTGATACTCATTACAGCAAAAGTGGAGTTGCAGACGCATCGTGTATCGATGAATATCAAACGATTTCTTTTATAAAAAAATTATTATGCTATATTCCTCAAAATAACTTAGAAAGTCCTGCAATTATTCCATCAACAGATCCTGTCGATAGAGCTGATCCAGAACTCAACTCTATAATTCCAGATAATCCAAACCAACCTTACAGTATGCGTGAAGTTATAAAAAGAGTTTGTGATTTAGACTCATTTCTAGAATTACAAACCTCATTTGCTAAAAATATGATCATTGGTTTTGCTCGTTTAAACGGTAACTCAATCGGAATTGTTGCAAATGACCCAATGAACTTAGCAGGGGTGCTTGATATCAATGCGAGTATTAAGGCAGCAAGATTTGTACGTTTTTGTGATGCATTTAATATTCCCCTCATCGTCTTCACCGATGTCCCAGGTTTTTTACCAGGAACAGATCAAGAATGGCGAGGAATTATTAAGCATGGTGCAAAATTACTGTATGCCTTTAGTGAAGCTACAGTCCCACGCTTTACAGTAATAACTCGGAAGGCTTATGGAGGCGCTTATGATGTCATGAATTCAAAACATATAGGTGCTGATTACAATATTGCTTGGCCAACAGCTGAAATTGCTGTGATGGGGCCAGAAGGTGCATGCAATATTATTTTTAAAAATGAAATTTCTAAGGCCTCAAATCCTGACGAAAAAAGAAAAGAACTTATTCAAAATTATAAAGACACCTTTGCAAATCCATATGTAACAGCGCAAAAAGGATTTTTAGATGATATTATCGAACCTAAATTAACAAGAAAATATCTAATAAATGCACTATTAATAAATAAAAATAAGCGAAAGAATTTACCTAAAAGAAAACATGGCAATATTCCTCTTTAATAATGCTATATATTTTCATTTTTAATTAAAGGCGAAGCGAATGAGTCAGAAAAAAAATTATGATCTAAAATACAAACCATTTAAAAAAGTCCTCATAGCAAACAGAGGTGAAATTGCTGTGCGCATAATTCGTGCGTGTCGAGACTTAGATTTAAGTCCTTTGGCAATTTATTCCTCAGCAGATCTCAATTCGAGACATGTCGCGCTTGCCGATGCTGCAGTCTGTATTGGCAACGGTCCCAGTAACGAAAGTTATTTAATAATTGATAATATTATAAATGCAGCGAAAGAATTAGGAGCAGAAGCTGTGCATCCTGGGTTTGGCTTTCTCTCTGAAAATGCTGAATTTGCCAATGCTGTTCTTGCTGCAAATCTAATTTGGATTGGCCCATCTCCACTCGCAATCCATACAATGGGCGATAAAACAGTCGCAAAAAAAAAGGTAACAGAAGCTGGAGTGCCTTGTTGCCCAGGGAAAAACGATCCTTTAAAAGATATAAAAGAATTAAAAGAAACTGCACAAAAAATAGGATATCCAATAATCTTAAAAGCCGCTGCAGGTGGGGGCGGAAGAGGAATGAGAGTGGTTCGCTCTGATAAAGATCTCGGTCAAGCTTTTAACTCCTGCCAAAAAGAAGCTCTAAGTTACTTTGGAAATGCAGATGTATTTTGTGAAAAATATATTGAACATCCTCGACATATTGAATTTCAAATTCTAGCTGATAGCTATGGAAATATTGTGCATTTATATGAAAGAGATTGCACAATTCAAAGAAGGCATCAGAAATTAATTGAGGAGGCACCATCAAGTTATATCAACGAAGAAACTAGAAAAAAGATGGGAGATATTGCTGTCAAAGCAGCAAAAAGCGTGGGATATGTCAACGCTGGAACAGTTGAATTTATTTTAGAATCCCCAACTCAATTTTATTTTATGGAAATGAATACACGTATTCAAGTTGAGCATCCCGTGTCAGAAATGATCACTGGAGTAGATCTTTTACAAATGCAATTAAAAATTGCTATGGGAGAAAAAATTCCATTTGAGCAAAAAGATCTCTCAATCCGAGGATGGGCGTTTGAGGCAAGAATCAATGCAGAAGATCCGTATAACAATTTTAGACCAGACCCTGGTACTGTCGAGGAAGTAGAATTTCCTGCAGGTCCTGGCATCCGTGTAGATTCACATATTTACACTGGTTATAAAATACCCGAATTTTATGATTCAATGATCGCAAAATTAATTGTCTATGGATTCAATAGATCTGATGCAATGAATAAATTGAAACGTGCTTTAAATGAATTTCACATCGAAGGTATTCAAACCACAATTCCTTTTCATCAAGCTCTTCTTGAAAACAAAGATTTCCTTGCAGGAAATTACTCCACAAAATTTATTGAAGAAAATGAACACCTACTTGAAGAAGTTGAAGAAAAAAGAGATGACATATCAGTTTTTGAAGCGTGTGCTATTGCTATAAAAATAGTTGAAAATAAAACTCATGGCGAAGCAAGACCACATACAATAATTGAAAGTCAAGAACCATGGAAGATTGCTTTTTTAAATGAAAGCACACGAAGATAAATGGAGTTCAATAAATGAAAATGAATGTGCAAAAAAATTCTAACACAAAGAATTTTCAAGTAGAGATTTCTTGTACAACGGATCTCACTCACTTAGCGAACGGCGATTTCTTTTCAGTTACTTTATCAGAGGAAAATGATAATCCTAAAAATTATTCAGTTTGCCTTCTTGCTGATGGCCGAAGTTACTTAATAAATAATAAAATAGTTCGTATAGAAAAAATAAAAACAAAGAAAAGAAATGATTATTATAGAATTGCCTTTAAAAACCAAGGATTACTAACACATAATTATTTTCATGTTACTCCCATTAGAGCCGTTAAACCAAAAATATCAGTGAGTAATTTTGGGGGTGGAGATATGAAATCACCCATGACTGGAAAAATAATTTCTATACTTGTTCAAAATGATTCTATGGTAAAAGAAGGTGATGCCTTAGTTATTATTGAAGCAATGAAAATGGAGAATCGTATTCTTGCTGAATGCGATGGTAAAATAGCAAATTTAAATATAATTGCAGGTAATAATGTGAATGCAGGGGATTTACTTTTAAGTATTGTTGCTGCAAATTAAGGTTACAAAATGAAAATACAACAATCCATAGAATTGAATTCACTTGTTGAACTACTTATTGGTAAAAAAACTTTACCAAATGTGGAACTATGGCGTTCGCGGATTCGTGCATTGAGTAAAGCAATTTCATTTGTCGAAAATGATCCATTGCTAGCTCCTAAGCTCCTCTCCCACGCTGGCATTCAACTTGCAGAAAATAAATCTAATAAAACGCGTGTCGTAGGGATTACAGGTTTACCTGGTGCAGGAAAATCAACTTTAACAAATCTATTTGTCAGAGAATTACGTGCACAAAACAAAAGCGTCGCTGTGCTTGCCGTTGATCCATCCTCCACTCTTTCAGGTGGAGCTATTTTGGGCGATCGGATTCGCATGCAGGATCACTTTCGCGATTCACACGTTTTTATCCGCTCAATGGGTTCACGCGGAGCACTGGGCGGAGTTGCAAAAGCAACACGCAGCGCTATCCGTTTAGCAACACTTTTAGAATTTGATTATATTTTAGTAGAAACTGTTGGAATTGGTCAAAGCGAAAGCGATATCATCAATCTTGCTGACACGACATTGCTTGTTTTAATGCCAAATAGTGGCGATGAGATTCAGCTGATGAAAGCTGGAATCTTACAATTGGCGAATATTTATATTATTAACAAATGTGATTTGTCAGATCCTTCAAGAATGGTGCAAGAAATTAAAGAAAATACGATGCCACTTGAATCAGAAGGATGGTGTCCCCCTGTGTTAAAAAGCTCCGCTTCTCACAATCAAGGAATTAAAGAAATTGTTGAGCAGATATTCTTACATTCTGAATATGAAAACAAACATAATAAAGGAAAAACTCTTCGCAATTTAAGATTACGAAGAGAAATATTACAAAATATATTAATCATGACAGAACTGAATTTTAAAGAGGAAATAGATAATATTCCCGAATATGAAATTGATGAGCTTGCTCAAGGAAAAACAACTGCTATGGCTTTAGCTAAAAACTTTTATGCAAAATACATTCATAAATAAAGGAATGAAAATGATCATCAAAAGGATAAGTCATTTAGGAATTGTTCCTAAAGATGTAGAAAAGTCAGTTAAATTTTTCCATGGCATTCTAAATTTAGACAAAGAGGGTTCTGAAATTGTTGAAGAGCAAAAGGTGAGTGTGCAATTTATCAGAGCTGAAAATTCACGACTTGAAATTCTTGAAGCAACTTCTAGTGACAGTCCGATAGCTAAGTTCCTAGAATCAAAAGGCTCTGGTGTGCAGCACATCGCTCTTGAAGTCGATAATTTAGATGAGTGGATTGATCATTTGAAAAAAAACAATATTCGTCTTATTGATGAAGTTCCACGATATGGCGCACACAACACACGCATCATATTTATTCACCCTCATTCAACTGGAGGGGTGCTCGTAGAGCTTGTCGAGGAACAAAATAAATAATTAATAGGCATAGCTTATTGTCATCAGAAAAGAACTGAATATGAAAATCCGCAATTTAATAACTCTCTTAACTTTGAGTACTTCTGTATTTATCTTGAATTCCTGCCAAACGATTCCAATTGGAGAGATGTCACAAGATGATGGTATCACGCTCATTCGCAATTCCTATAAAAGCGAATCCTGGACAGATGTTATTACAAGTGTAGATGAATACAGAATCCGTTATCCCTATTCAAAATTTAATGTTGAAGCAGACCTCATGCAAGCTGACGCATATTATCAAGCTGATAGATACCCCGAAAGTATTATTGCTTATGAAGATTTTATTCGTAAAAATCCAAATAATCCAAGCGTTGTTCTTGCCCATTACCGTATAGCTGTCGCATACGATTTCCAAGCTCCAACTGCAGTTGACAAGGAACAACTCAATGCAAAAAAATCGATTGCAAAATATTCCTTCTACGTTAAGAATTTTCAAAATGCTGAACATGTAAAAGATGCTAAAAATCGCATTGAAGTTCTAACCCGACGATTAGCAGAACATGAAAAATTTATCGCAGACTTTTATTGGCGAAAAGAGCAATATTCAGCGGCACTAGAAAGATATTTATCTTTGAAAAAAAATTATGGTCAATATGCAGATCTCATAACAGAAGCAAATGAAAACATTGCTGATTGCTATGCAAATTTAGCAAGTCAATTAGAGGAAGATCCGAAATCAGAGGAGTATATTACTTTTAAAAACACAACTCCTGATGAGCTTAGGAAAAAAGCTGAAGAGTATAGAAAGAAAATTTAACTCAATATATTGCGAGTGATTTAATGAAAATTTTGCACACCTCGGATTGGCATTTAGGCGCTTCTTATGAAGGTGTCAGTAGAGAAGAGGATCATAAATTTTTTCTGAATTGGTTATTAAATACGCTAAATGAACAAAACATAGATGTTCTTTTAATTGCAGGTGATATTTTTGATCAAACTCAACCCTCTTCAGAGTCACTCAAAAGTTATTATCAATTTCTGTTTCATATTTCTAAATCGACATCTGTAAAAAAAGTAATTGTATTGGGTGGTAATCATGATTCTCCTTCACGACTCGATGCTCCTGCAGAGTTATTAAAACTGCTTGATGTATTTGTCGTGGGAGGGATGACAAGCGATCTTGATAATTTAGATAAATATCTTTGCCCTATATATTCTTCTGACAATAAAATTGAACTGATTATAGCGACTGTGCCATATATCCATGAATTTCGTTTAGGTGTAAGAACAGCTTTTTTATCTGAAAAAGAAATTCAAGCAGATTTTAAAAATAAATTCTCTGAACTTTATAAAAAATTAGCTGACAAAGCGGAGGAACTTGCTCAGAATGTCCCGCTCATTGCGACTGGACATTTAGCGTGTACAGGCAGTGAAAAGGATGACTCACCACTTGAAGTTCATTTAGTTGGCACCATTGGCAGTTTACCAAGTGATATCTTCGACCCGCGTTTTTGTTACGTTGCCCTTGGACATGTGCATAGAAGTTATAAAGTTGAAAAGTCAAATGCTTATTATAGCGGTTCACCCATTCCACTTTCTATTAAAGAATCAAAAACAGATCGTGCTGTTTATGTTCTCAATTTTAAACAAGATCAAATAACTCCAGATGTAGAGAAAATAACTGTTCCTGTTCTTAGAAATATTGTAGAAATATCTGGAGAGTTAGAAGAAGTTTATGTAAAAATTAAAAAATTAAAGTGGACAACACCTCTTCCACCTTTCTTAAGTTTACAAATAAATGTGGAATCTTTTTCTATTGGTACAGATTTCCAAATTCGTAAAGAAGTTGAATCCTATTTTTCCAAAATAACAGACAATAATACTATGCAAGAACAAGCAATTACTTCTGCATTTTCAAAGAGTGTACCAATTATTTCACAGATCAAACAGTACCCAATTCATAAAAAGCAAAAAGTGAATATATTTGAACACAATAAATCTTTAAAAGAATTAACTGTTGAAGAAATATTTATAAAAATGTGTGAGTTAAAAAATCAAACTCTTGATGAAAATTTGCTCACAGCATTTAGAAGTTTAATTTCCAATGAGAATAAATAAAGGTAATTAAATTGAAATTGTTAAAAATAGAACTCGAAAATTTAAATTCTCTTTATGGACGACACAGTATAGATTTTATCAAAGACTTACAGAGTGCTCCAATTTTTCTAATAATGGGTGCAACAGGTTCTGGAAAATCCACCTTAATGGATGCTATGTCGTTAGCATTATTTGGACAAACTCCGCGTTTAGCAAAAAATAAAGCGGAGAAGGATCTTGAAAATGACAGTCGGCTTGTTATGTCAAGAGGCACTTATTCTGCTTATGCACAATTAACCTTTCAAAAAACAGAACATGGACAGACTAAAATTTATAGAGCAACTTGGCAATGCGAACGTGCTTTTAAAAAAGCAGATGGAAAATTTAAAGACCCAAGAAGAGTTTTAGAAATCTTTGATCAAAATTCTGAAAGTTTTATTGAGCTAATAAGCGATCACAGACCTAAATTTTACGAACCCTATTTTGAAAAAGTATTAGAGAATTTAAGTGTCCAGGATTTCAAAAGAATGGTTCTACTTGCTCAAGGAGAATTTGCCGCCTTTTTAAAGGCAAATGAAGATGAAAGAGCAGAAATTTTAGAACGCTTAACCAATACTGAAATTTATAGAGAAATCGGCAAAAAAGCGGCTGATAAAAAGAAAGAGCTTGAAGAAAAAGTCTATACCATACAAACAAGTTTGACTAGCTTAAACTTATTATCAGATGAAGAAGAAGACTATTTAAAAAGCAATAAAATACAAATAGAAGTTGATCTCGAGAATTTAGCTCTAGAATTAAAATCTATTGAAAATGGCATGAGCTGGTTTCTTAGAGAAGAGGATCTCAAGCTGAGATTTGAACAAGCAAATGAAAAATTCGAAGCTATTTTACTAGAAATCAAAGATAATCAATCTCATTTTGAACGTATTGATTCCTATCAAAAAGCAAAAAAAGCTATAGAACTTATATTAAATGAAAGAAGATTATTTGAAAAAAAATCTGAAACCTTTTCTGAAATTGAAGACAAAAAAAAGCAATTATACGAATTAAATAATGAGAGTGACGAGCTCCAAATAAAAATAAATTTATTTAAAAACAATCTATATCAAAGCAAAAAAAATTATGCTGATATTAAAGATGATATCTTAAAATCTCGAGCACTCCACCAAGAGAAGCAGCGAATTACAGAAGAGAATAAAACAAAGTCCATTCATTTATCAGAAATTAGCTTTGAAAAAAATAAAAAAAATTCTCAACTTTCAGATATTTTATGTCAACGAGATTTACTTGAAAAAGAAAAATTAAAGTTATTAGAATTTCTTAAAAGCGATCTTAAAATAACCGATCATTTGCATAAAAAAGCTACACAAGAACTTGAAATAGCAAATGAAAATTTTAACTTAGTTAAAAATGAAATTTTTCAAATTATAACTCCTTATCATCATCCAAATGAAAAAATGGAATGTTATGAACTTGAAAAAAACCATTTAAATCAGTTACTAAAAAAAATATCTAAACTCATTTGGGAACAAAAAAACTTAGATGAAAAATCAGCATCCATTACAAAATACAAAGATGAAATTTCAAATTTAGATCAATCAAGCAAAATTGAAAAAAATAAAATAATTCAACTAAAAATTTTATTAAAAGAAGTTGAAATTGAATTAAAAAACTTAAATGATGATATTTCTAATTTATCTTGGGCAATGGAAATAGCTAAAAATAGACGCCTCCTACATGACAATCAAGATTGTCCACTTTGTGGAAGCAAAGAACATCCTTATTTTTTACAAAAGACTTATGCGACTGTTGATCAAGCAGTTCTAGAAAAATACAAAAAATTATTAACTATTAAAGAAAATTCTGAAAAAAATTATCTAGAATTGGTTTCGAAAATAAATTATTCAGAAGCCACCCTAAAATCCCAGACACTAAATAAAAATAAATTGAGCATTGAACTTGATCAATTGAATGAGCAAATCAATTCTCAAAGCAAAGTGATTAAAAATTTTGCTTCTGATACTTTAAAATTAAAAGTTATAGAGCAAGAAAGTTTCCTTGAAATATTGAACAAAGCAGAATTGGATTACAAAAAGCAATATGAATCGATCGAAAAATTGCATGGCAAACTTGTTAAAACCTATCAAAATTATAATACACAAAAAGATATTTATACAGAAAAAAAAGAAAATAATAATAAATACTTAATTAAATATAATGAAATTT